>JBIJDQ010000286.1:0-3915 GCA_044344025.1 Rhodoferax sp. | reverse complement strand
ACTACACGCCTACCCCCGCGCGTGATTACCCACAAAAACCGCATGCGCCTGACCCAGTCGCCAGGCCGTTCAGCACCAAAACGCCCAACAAGGACCGGTGATGCCCACACTCTGAATTACCCCCCCGACATTGAATCGCACCCGCTCGCAACAGGGCCGAAAAAGCTCCGCGACAATACGCATCCCTGATCACCATTCACCCAACCCCCGTTAGAAAGTCTTTCGATGAAAACCACTGGTTCCAACGCCTTGCGACTGACCCTGGCTGCTGCCGCCACACTCTGCCTGTTTTCAGGCCTGGCCCATGCCGCCGACAAGGTCAAGGTGGGCATGCTCAGCACCTTGTCTGGCCCGGGCGCGGGTTTGGGCATTGACATTCGTGATGGATTCAACCTGGCGCTCAAGCATTCTGGCGGCAAACTCGGTGGCTTGCCCGCCGAGGTGATCGTGGCCGACGACCAGGCCAGCCCGGACGGTGCCAAACAAACCGCTGACCGCCTGGTCAAGCGCGACAAGGTCGACTTCATGACTGGCGTGGTGTTCTCCAACGTGATGCTGGCGGTGGGCAAGCCGATTTTTGATTCCAAAACCTTCTACATCAGCGCCAACGCGGGCCCGTCGCAATTGGCCGGGGCCCAGTGCAACCCGTATTTTTTCAGCGCCTCGTACCAGAACGACAACCTGCATGAGGCGGTAGGCAAAACCGTGCAGGACAAGGGGTTCAAGAAAGTAGCCTTGCTGGCACCCAATTACCCGGCGGGCAAGGATGCCCTGGCAGGCTTCAAGCGTTACTTCAAGGGCGAGATTGCCTCCGAGGTCTACACCCCGCTGAACCAGCTGGACTACGGCTCTGAACTGTCCAAAATGCGGGCCTCGGGCGCGGACGCGGTGTACATCTTTTTGCCTGGTGGCCTGGGGGTGAACTTCATCAAGCAGTTTGTCGGCGCCGGCCTGTCCAAGGACATGACGCTGTTTGGGCCTGGCTTTTCGGCCGACGAAGACGTGATTCGCGCGGTGGGCGAGCCCATGCTGGGCATGTTCAACACCTCGCAATGGGCGCACGACATGGACAATGCCGCCAACAAGCGCTTTGTGGCTGATTTCCAAAAAGACTATGGTCGCCTGCCCACGCTTTACGCTGCCCAAGGGTACGACGCGGCGCGCCTGATGGATGCTGCCGTGCGCGATGCCAAAGGCAAGCTGGACGACAAAGCGGCGGTGCACAAGGCCTTGAAGGCCGCCAAGTTTGACTCAGTGCGTGGCGCGTTCAAGTTCAACACCAACCAGTTTCCGATTCAGGACTACTACCTGCGCGTGATCACCAAGGACACCACCGGTCGCATCACCAACCGCACGCTGGGCACGGTGTTTAAAAACCACGCCGATGCCTATGCCCCTGAGTGCAAGATGCCTGCACTGTAATTTCGCGGGTCGCGGATGACTGGCATTTTGGTTCTGGAGCAATCGCTCAACGGCCTGCAGTTTGGCCTGATGCTGTTTTTGCTGGCCGCCGGGCTGACGCTGGTGTTTGGCATCATGGACATGATCAACCTGGCGCATGGCTCGATTTACATGCTGGGGGCGTACCTGATCGCCAGCATCACCCAGGCCAGCGGGTCGTTCTGGCTGGGCCTGGGCGGCGGCATTTTGGCCACGGCGGCGATTGGTGTGCTGCTTGAGATATCCGTGCTGCGCCGCCTTTACGAGCGTGACCACCTGTCGCAGGTGCTGGGCACGTTTGCGCTGCTGCTCATCAGCAACGAGCTGGTGCGCATGGTATGGGGCTCGCAGCCTGTTTCCCTCAACCCGCCGGCGTCACTGGCGGGACCGGTGGAACTGCTGCCGGGTTTCAGTTACCCGGCGTACCGTCTCTTCATCATTGCGGTGGGCCTGGCCGCTGCCGGGCTGCTGTATGTGCTGGTGACGCGCACACGCTTGGGCATGCAAGTGCGAGCCGGGGCCTCCAACCGCGAAATGGCTCTGGCCATGGGCGTGGACGTAAAGCGCCTGTTTACCCTGGTGTTTGCCTTTGGTGCAGCCTTGTGCGCGCTGGCGGGCGGCATGTTAGGGCCGCTGCTGGCGGTGCAGGTGGGCATGGGCGAACCGATTTTGATATTGGCTTTTGTGGTGATTGTGATTGGCGGCATTGGCTCGATTCGGGGTGCGTTGCTGGGTGCCATGCTGGTGGGCGTGGTGGACACCGCCGGGCGCGCCTTGATTCCGGTGTTGTTTGAGTCTGTGTTGGGTGGCGGCGCGTTGGCCAGTGCTGGCCCTGCTGTGGCCTCCATCCTGATTTATGTGCTGATGGCGGCGGTATTGGTGTGGAAGCCGCAAGGGCTTTTTCCGGCCCATGGCTAAGCAGGCCGCAGGCCGCAACCCCTTGGCGTGCCCGGAGCAAGCCTTTTTGCCGCCCGAGCCTGGCTTGTTGGACCACCCTTTGCACTGGCGCACGGGCTTGGTGCTGCTGTTGGCGCTGGTCATGTTGCCAGTGGTGGCCCAGACCCTGGGTCAAGACTTTTATGTGTCGGTGGCCAGCCGAATTTTGATTTTTGCATTGGCAGCCACCAGCCTGAACCTGATTTTGGGCTTCGGCGGCATGGTCAGTTTTGGGCATGCCGCATTTGTCGGGCTGGGGGCCTACACCGCCGGCGTGTTGATGCAAAACGGCATCACTTCTGCCTCATTGACCTTGCCGCTGGCCATGCTGGTGGGGGCTGGGTTTGCGCTGCTGATTGGCGCGGTGAGCCTGCGCACCCAAGGCGTTTACTTCATCATGATCACGCTGGCGTTTGCCCAAATGCTGTACTACCTGATGGTGTCACTCAAGACTTTTGGCGGTGATGACGGCTTGCCACTGGCAGGCCGCTTTGAGGTCGGTTTTGGCTTGGACATGACGCGAGACGTGCCCTTTTACCTGATGGTGCTGGTGCTGCTGGTGCTGGTTTTTCTGGCGGTGCACCGGCTGCTGAACTCGCGCTTTGGCCATGCCTTGCAGGCAATTCGTGAGAACGAAACCCGCATGGTGGCCATTGGATTCCCGGTGTACCGCTTCAAGCTGATGGCCTTCACGCTGGCGGGTGCCTTGGCGGGTTTGGCCGGGGCCTTGCTGGCGAATCAGGGCGGGTTTGTCAGCCCGTCCATGATGCAGTGGAGCCAGTCCGGCATGTTGATGGTCATGGTGATTCTGGGTGGTGTCGGGCACCTGTATGGTGGTCTGGTGGGTGCGGTGGTGTTTTTGGTGCTGGAAGAGGCCTTGCTCACTTACACCATCCACTGGCAGTTGGGGCTGGGCGCGGCCTTGCTCATCGTGGTGCTGCTGGCCCCCAACGGGGTGCTGAGCCTGTGGCGCAGAAAGCCGCGCGCATGAGCCACAGCACCTTACTGCATGTCGATGGCCTGGTCAAGCGGTTTGGCGGTTTGGCCGCCGTGGACCACGCCAGCTTGAATGTGCTGGCCGGCGAAATCCATGCGCTGATCGGTCCCAATGGCGCAGGCAAAACCACCCTGGTTCACCTTATGTCAGGTGCTTTGGCCCCCAATGAGGGGCGCATCCACTTTGACGGCATGGACGTGTCCCACATGCCCATGCATGCGCGCGTCAGCCACGGCCTGGCACGCTCGTTCCAGATCACCAGCGTGTTTCCGCGCCTGTCGGTGCTGGACAACATCGCCTTGGCGGTGCAGGCGCACGCGGGCAACAGCCTGAATTTTTGGCGACCCGCCCGGCAAGACACCGAGCGTTATGCGTTGGCCACCGAGGTGGTGGAGCGGGTCGGCCTGTTGCGCCAAAGGCAGCAACTGGCGGGTGCCTTGTCCCACGGTGAACAGCGCCAACTTGAAGTGGGTCTGGCGCTGGCCACCCGGCCCAAACTGCTGCTGCTGGACGAACCTATGGCCGGCATGGGGCCGGATGAG
>JBIJDQ010000285.1:0-3920 GCA_044344025.1 Rhodoferax sp. | reverse complement strand
CACGGCAGCGTCCACATCAGCTGCGGCACAACGGGCCACCTGGGTCAAAAGGCGACCGTCCACCGGAGACAGGCAATCAAAGACCTGGCCATCCAACGCATTTACCCTCTTCCCATTGATCAGCGCTCGGCCGTCGTAACTTGTGTCCAACATGATGAATCTTTCAAAATAAATAGCAGCTGGTGCAATGCTGACGGGCACCAGAGGCCAAAAACACCAAAAAAACGATTACCTGGCTTGCAAGCCGGCCAATTCGACCCGGGTGGCCGCCGCAATTTCGCGTTCACGGCGACGGGTCTGGCGCGCCACCCACACGCTGTAACTCACCACCACCAGGGTCACCGACACAATCAACAAGGTGGCTGCGGCGTAAATGGTGGGGTTAATGCCCCGACGGGCATAGCCGAAGATGACCTGTGGCAAGGTGTTGATGCCTGGGCCGGACAAAAACTCGGCAATCACCACATCGTCAAACGACAAGGTAAACGCCAGCAGGTAGGCCGCAAAAATGGCCGGCAGGATGTTGGGCATGGTGATCAGGAAAAACACTTGAAACGGCTTGGCTCCCAGGTCCATGGCCGCCTCTTCAATCGAGCGGTCCATCTCCAACAGGCGCGACTGAATGACCACCATGCCGTAGGCCATGCCCAAAAGCGTGTGCCCTAGCACAATCGTCATCATGCCGCGCTGCGGCCAGCCAAATGCGTTTTGCACCCCCACCATGAGCAGCAGCAAGGACAAGCCAATCACCACCTCGGGCATCACCAGCGGTGCGTTCACCATGCCTGAGAACAGCGTGCGCCCGGGAAAACGGCGGTAACGCACCAGCACAAAAGCGGCAAAGGTGGCCAATACGGCCGATGCCACACCGGCAAACGTGGCCACCTTGATAGACAGCCAGAAGCCATCCACGATTTTGGTGTCACGCGTAAGCGCCTCGTACCAGCGCAGCGAAAACCCAGTGAACTGCGCGTCTTGCCGCGTGCTGTTGAAGGAAAAAACCATCATGAAGAACAGCGGCAGGTACAAAAACAAATAGGTCAGCCCCATCCAGACCTTGCCGGCGTTTTGTTGCAGAAATTTTTTCATGACTGCTGCCTCACTTCTGCACGTCTGCCGGGTCACCGGTGTAGTGGTAATAAATGGCCAGGGGCACCACGATCAGGCCAATCATGACCACCGCCAGGGCAGTGGCACGCGGCCAGTTGTTGCTGGTGAACATTTCGTCCCACACCACCCGGCCGATCATGATGTTCTCCGGCCCACCGAGCAGTGATGGAATCACAAACTCGCCCACCGATGGAATAAACACCAGCATGAAGCCGGCAATGATGCCCGCCTTGGACAAGGGAACGGTCACCAGCCAGAAGGCCTTGAAGGGTGAGGCACCCAGGTCGTAAGCCGCTTCCAGCAGTCTAAAGTCCATCTTCACCAGGTTGGCATACAGCGGCAACACCATGAAGGGCAGGTACACATAGGTCATGCCCACCAGCATCGACACATTGGTGTAGAGCATCTGGATCGGTTCAGTGATCAAGCCCAGCGACATCAGCACCTGGTTGATCACACCCTGGTCAGCCAGAATGCCTTTCCAGGCGTAAACGCGCAGCAAAAAAGAGGTCCAGAACGGCAACATCACCATCATTAACAGGGCTGGGCGCACACTGGGCTTCGAGCGAGCAATGAAATACGAGAACGGGTAACCAATCACCAGACACAGCACGGCCGTGCACATCGCGTACCAAATGGAGCGCACATAGGCTTCCACATAGATGGTTTGAAAAAGCGCACCCCCATCACCACTGCGAAAAATCGACCAATAGTTTTCGTACTTGAGGTGAAGCAGTCCGGTGCTGGAGTCCCAGATCGGCTTGAACGGAGATATGTCGTTGCCCATGTCCACAAAGCTGATGTAGAGCAGGATCAGGAACGGAAACAGAAAAAAAACAATCAGCCAGGTGTAGGGCAACCCAATCACAAACCGCCTGCCAGGCGTCACGAGCGAAAGTGTGGTCATAACAATAGTCTCTGTTAATCAGTCGCGGAACACCAGGCCATCTGTGTCATCCCACCAGAAAAAAACATCATCTTCCCAAGTGATGTCGAGCAAATCCATGTGCGAACCGTTCGGCTCTGTGATCTTCATCCGGTAGCCCTGGGGTGTGACAACGATGTAGGTGTTGTAAGAGCCAAAATAGGCAATTTCCTTGACCCGCCCATTGAACAGGTTTCGGCTCAATCCCTGGGGTGCTTTTTTGCTGATGCTGACTTTTTCGGGGCGTACGGCCATCGCCACGGGCATGCCCAAGGTACCACTGATGCTGTGACCAACATGGACTTCTCCAATCGCGGTCTGCGCGGCACAATGGTCTGTTTCGTCCACGCTAAGTTTGCCGTCGAACATGTTCACACTGCCGATGAAATCGGCCACAAATCGATTGCTTGGGTACTCATAAACCTGCTGCGGTGATCCAACCTGTAACACGCAGCCCTTGCTCATCACTGCAATGCGCCCGGCCATGGTCATGGCTTCTTCCTGGTCGTGGGTCACCATGACGCAGGTCACACCAACTTTTTCGATGATGTTGACCAGCTCGAATTGGGTTTGTTCGCGCAGCTTTTTGTCCAGCGCACCCAGCGGCTCATCCAGTAGCAACACTTTTGGCTTTTTGGCCAAACTGCGGGCCAGCGCCACACGCTGCTGCTGTCCGCCTGAGAGTTGGTGTGGCTTGCGCTTGGCGTAGGTGCCCAGTTGCACCAAATCCAACATTTCACCCACACGCTGGGTAATGTCAGCCTTGGGCAGGCCTTCGCGCTTGAGGCCAAACGCAATGTTTTCCCAAATGTCGAGATGCGGAAACAGCGCATACGACTGAAACATCATGTTGAAGGGCCGCTCATACGGTGCCAGTTTCGCCACGTCTTGCCCGGCCAGCAGAATGCGGCCAGAAGTAGGAGTCTCGAACCCGGCCAACATGCGCAACAGCGTGGATTTGCCACAACCTGAACTGCCCAGCAAGGCAAAAATTTCGCCCTTGTTGATGGACAAATTCACCTCGTCAACGGCCACAGCTTCGTCAAAACGTTTGACCAGCTTCTCGGTGACGAGGTAGTTTTTTTTGGAATCAATGTCGGCCATGGACAACCCTTAAGACAAAACCGTCACGCAAGACAATAAAAAAGGGCTGTTCATAC
Source organism: Rhodoferax sp. (assembly GCA_044344025.1). Lineage (GTDB taxonomy): Bacteria > Pseudomonadota > Gammaproteobacteria > Burkholderiales > Burkholderiaceae_C > Rhodoferax. The sequence goes on along the minus strand of JBIJDQ010000285.1, from coordinate 725 downwards.
CGTGTGTACAAACAGCCCCCAGCGTCAGACTAGACCAGAACTACTTGCCTTTTTTGAAGCTGTTGTAGGCGTTGGCCATGGCTTCGCGCGCTTCGTTGGTGAAACTGCTGGGCGCAATCATCTTGGCAAAATAGTCGGCATCAACAAAAATGGTCTTATTGCCCGCAATCTCTGGCTTGATTTTTTCCACCGCAGCCTTGTTGGCGGTGGGGTAGTTCATGCTGTTGGTCATCAAGGCGGCGTTGTCCGGGCGCAGGTAGAAGTCAATGAACGCATGGGCATTGTTGGGGTGCTTGGCATCCTTGGTCAGCGCCATGGTGTCAAAGAAGATCAGCGCACCGGTGCTCGGCAACAAAGACTCGATCTCGTCTTTGGACTTGTTCTCTTTGGCCCGACCCGCTGCGATGTTGATGTCACCCGACCAGCCAATCACCACACAGGCCTTGCCGCCAGCAATGTCGTCGATCATGGTAGAGCTGAAGATGCGCACATCTTTACGGACCTTGGCCAACATGTCGGTGGCGGCTTTGTAGTCAGCCACGTCATTGGAGTAAGCGTCTTTGCCAATGTAATGCAGGGCTACCGGAATGATTTCGGTCGGGGAATCCAGGTAAGCAATGCCACAGGATTTGAGCTTGCTGGTGTACTCTGGCTTGAACACCAGGTCCCAGGCGTTCTCAGGCATGGGGGTCTTGCCCAAAGCCTTGGCCACCTTGGTCTTGTTG
>JBIJDQ010000284.1:0-3923 GCA_044344025.1 Rhodoferax sp. | reverse complement strand
CTCTATCACCAGGGCAATACCTTGCCCTACACCTATACACATCGTGCAAAGCGCATAACGCCCACCACGCCGTGCCAGTTCGTACATCGCGGTGGTCACCAACCGCGCACCGCTCATGCCCAGAGGATGACCCAACGCAATCGCGCCGCCATTGGGGTTGACCCGTGCCTCGTCGTCTTTCAAACCCAGGTCGCGCAGCACCGCAAGGCCTTGGGCCGCAAAGGCTTCGTTAAGTTCAATCACATCCATCTGGTCCAGCGTCAGTCCTGCCTTGGCCAGCACCTTGCGCACCGCCGGGGCCGGACCAAAGCCCATGATGCGGGGTGCCACTCCGGCCGCCGCCATGGCCACAATGCGTGCCCGGGGCGTCAAGCCATTGACCTGGGCACTGGCTGCACTGGCGATCAGCAAGGCGCAAGCACCGTCGTTCACCCCCGAGGCATTACCTGCGGTTACCGACAGCTCGGGGCCGTTCACGCCTTTGAGTTTGGCCAGCATGGCCAGCGTGGTTTCGGGGCGTGGATGCTCGTCGGTGTCCACCACCACCGGGTCGCCCTTTTTGCGTGCAATCACCACCGGAATCAACTCATTCGCAAACCGCCCGGCGGCGTGGGCGGCGGCCCAGCGCTGTTGTGAGCGCAGGGCAAAAGCGTCCTGGTCAGCCCTTGAGATGTTGAAGTCGGCGGCCACGTTGTCTGCCGTTTGCGGCATCGAATGGGTGTCATACAGCTTCTTCATCAGCGGGTTGGCAAAGCGCCAGCCAATGGTGGTGTCAAAAATGGCCGCATTGCGCGAGTAAGCGCTCTCAGCCTTGCCCATAACAAACGGTGCACGCGACATGCTCTCCACACCACCAGCAATCATCAGCTCGGTATCACCCGATCGAATGGCCCGCGCCGCCATGCCCACACAGTCCAGCGACGAGCCGCACAGCCGGTTCACCGTGGTGCCGGGCACCTCAATGGGCAAGCCAGCCAGCAGACCCGCCATGCGCGCCACGTTGCGGTTGTCTTCACCGGCCTGGTTGGCGCAGCCATAAATGATGTCGTCCACACTGGCCCAGTTGACCTGGGGGTTGCGGTCCATCAGGGCCTTGAGGGGAATCGCGGCCAGGTCGTCGGTGCGCACACCGGCCAGCGCGCCGCCGTAGCGGCCAATGGGGGTGCGAACCGCGTCGCAAATGAAAGCATCAGTCATACATCACGTGAAAGCTCACGTCCATTTGTTATAAATTTGATAGCTACAGGTGCTTATCTGACAAGCACTAGAGCATGAAAAGGCTTAAAAAATGCAGTTTTCATTGCCTTAAACCTGCTTGGGCCGCTCATCAATCAGGCGGCGCGCCTTACCAACCTGTGTGCGCGGGATGGAGTCAAACCCCAGCACGGTGATGCGGGTCGAGATGCCCACAATGGTCTTGATGTGGTGCTGCAACTCTTTGCCGATGCTGGCCACGTCGGTTGCCGAGAGCGTGCTTGACACCTCGCGCTGCAGTTCACAACGCACCTCGACGTTGTCCAGGTGCCCGTCGCGGGTCAAAAGAATCTGGTAATTGCCCGACAGGCGTTTGTCGCGCAGGATCTGCTCTTCGATCTGGCTCGGGAACACATTGACCCCCCGCACGATCAGCATGTCGTCCGAGCGCCCGGTGATCTTGCCCATGCGCCTGAACGACCGTGAGGTGGGCGGCAGCAGCCGCGTCAAATCCCGGGTGCGGTAACGAATGACCGGGAATGCCTCTTTGGTCAGCGAGGTGAACACCAGTTCGCCGTCTTCACCATCGGCCACCACTTCACCAGTTTCCGGATTGACGATTTCAGGGTAAAAATGGTCCTCCCAGATTACCGGGCCGTCCTTGGACTCAATACACTCACAGGCCACGCCGGGGCCCATGACCTCGGTCAGGCCGTAAATGTCGATGGCGTCAATGCCCAATTTGCGCTCAATCTCTTTGCGCATGCCTTCGCCCCAGGGCTCGGCACCAAAAATACCAATCTTCAAGGAAATTTGATCTGGCGTGATACCTAGACGCTCAAACTCTTCGGCAATCACCAGCGAGTAGCTGGGGGTGACCATGATGATTTGGGGCTGGAAATCAATGATCTGCTGCACCTGTTTTTCAGTCTGCCCACCCGACATCGGCACCACCGTGCAACCCAGGCGCTCAGCCCCGTAGTGCGCACCCAGGCCACCGGTGAACATGCCGTAACCATAGGCGTTGTGCAACATGTCTCCGGCGCGGCCACCAGCGGCACGGATCGAGCGCGCCACCAGATTGGCCCAGTTGTCAATGTCCTTGAGGGTGTAGCCCACCACGATGGACTTGCCGGTGGTGCCGCTTGAGGCATGCAGGCGCGCCACCTTTTCGCGTGGCACGGCAAACAGGCCAAACGGGTAGTTGTCACGCAGCGCGGTCTTGGTCATGAAGGGAAACTTGGCCAGGTCGGCCAGCGTCTTCAAGTCACTGGGGTGCACGCCTTTGGCATCAAAGGCGGCTTTGTGAAACGGCACGTTGTCGTAGGCGTGTTGCAGCGACCATTTCAGGCGCTGCAGTTGCAGCGCGGAGATTTCGTCTCGGCTGGCGGTCTCAATGGCATCGAGTTCACCGGCTTGGGGTTGTTTGGCGGTCATGGGTGTCTCCTCAGGTTGTCAAATTCGTCTGAACGGTTCGTTTTTTGTCAGCCATGGGCATCGGCTTGCTGCAAGCCAGCAATCACCTCGCCCTTGATGCGGTAACTTTTGCCGCGAAACAAGGCCACGGTTTTGCCACTACGGGTGCGCACGGTGATGTCGTACACCCCGGTGCGGCCAGACAGGGAACGCTCGATGGCTTCGGCCTCCAGCACATCACCTTCGCGCGCCGGGGCCAGAAAGTCAATGTGGCAGGCAGATGCCACGGTGTTCTGGTTGTAGCTGTTGCAGGCAAAGGCAAAGGCGCTGTCGGCCAGGGTAAACATGAAACCCCCGTGGCAAATGTGGTGGCCGTTGACCATGTCACCACGCACGGGCATGGCCATCAAGGCGTAGCCGGGCTTGACACTCAGAATCTGCATGCCAAGGCCCTGAGTGGCGCGGTCACGCGACCACATGGCCTGGGTCACCGCATCAGCCAGGGCTTGCGGGTCAGAAGGATGGTCGATGGGGTGCTCGGTCAAAGGGTGGGTCATGAAAAGGCCTTCTTGGCAAAAACGTGGTGTTGAATCAAAGGCGAGGTGCGGTAACGGTCTTCGCCATAGGTGTGGGCCAGATTCGCCAACACGGTGCTGACTTGACTCAGGCCAATCACATTGGCCCAGGCCAGCGGACCACACGGGTAATTGACGCCCAGGCGCATGGCGGTGTCCACAGCGGGTGCGTCACACACACCCTGGTTGACCGCGTCTGCTGCCTCATTGGCCAACATGGCCACGGTGCGCATGACGATCAAGCCGGGAATGTCTTGCAACTGCGACACGGCAAAACCTGCCGCCTGCAACAGGCCAATGGCTGCATTGGCCGCAGCCGGGTCACACTGCGCCGACACACTCACCGCCAGCCGAGTGGCCTTGGCATAGTCCAGTGCCAGATCAACCAGCACGGTGTTGGGGGTTGTGGTCTCAGCCGCGCAGCGCGTTGCGGTGCGGCCATCGGTGATGCGCAGCGTGGCACCACCGACAGTGGCCAGGATGTCGTCCATAGCGGGCGACTTGGTGTGACCTGTTGCTGGGGCCAAAGGTTTAGCCTCGGCTGAGGCCAGCGTGTGGCCCGTGCCGGTGTTGTGACTGTGACTGTGACTGTGGCTGTGACTGTGGCTGTGACTGTGGCTGTGGCTGTGGCTGATGTTGTTGGCTTGCAGACGCTTGACCAGAGTCTGCGCCGCAGCCGATGGGCCGTAGACCACGATGTCTGACGGCACGGCTTGTTTCGGCTCGGTGGCAGGCAAA
>JBIJDQ010000283.1:0-3924 GCA_044344025.1 Rhodoferax sp. | reverse complement strand
ATCACCAAACCGAAAACATTACACCAAACAACCCAACGGTGGCCGCTGGCTTGGTGACGTTCACTTATGAAATCAAGTCGGCCAAGGTTGAGTCGAACAACAATGTAACTATTGAGTTTGGTCTCAAACAGAAGGTCTCGCCCTCTTCGGTTGACACCGCCGTGACGCTTCCTCTGACCGGCTTTACTGGTGGGCCCAGCTTCCTGTTTGCTTATGCCACACCGCAAGACGGCATCGCTGTGCCAGTGGATTTCAACAACTCTGGCGTTAAGCAGGCGCAGGCGCCGAGCGTAACGCTGGCTAGCCTGTTGGCTACCGCTGTGCCCTCTAGCAATGCTGGTTACTACATAGCTACCGTCACAGGCAACAAGTTCCCGCTTAATTCCAAGATGCGCACGGTGGCCTTGCAGGGCTACTACAGCCAAACAAGTGCTCCAGGAACTGTAGCTGTACCCATTGCGCGCCACGCCGTATCGGTGGTCGCAACTGTGACTGGAGACACCGTTCGCCGCACCGTAGTTGACGATGAAAAGTGCTCCAACTGCCACGAATGGTTTGAAGGTCACGGCGGAAACCGTGTCAAAGAAACTCAGGTTTGCGTGATGTGCCATACCCCTGGTTTGGCTACCAGCGGACGAGGCGTGCCGGACACTTGGATGAGTACTAAAGTATTCGATGCAGCTTCGACCAAGGTGTTGGCTGCTTGGCAGGTTGATCCAAAGGCTGCCAATGCTGCGCTAAAACTCCCAGTGACTACCAACAATTTCAAGGACATGATCCATGGTATTCACGCGGGGCGTGATCGGGTGACACCGTTTGTGGATGCACGGGACAGCACTTCCCGTGGTTCGATCACTTTGCTTGATCTCCGTCGCATGGACTTCCCTGGTGTTCTGAGCAAATGTTCGGCTTGCCACACGTCTACCACCAGTGCGACCACGACCTACAACACGGTGCCGTCCAATGTACTGCTGTCAACCTATGAATCAGTCAATGTTGACTATGCGACCGCAATGGGCACCCCATCAGCCACCACGGCAATGGCACTTGCATCGTTGTTGAGCACAACGCCTTTTGAGACCGATTTAGTGACAACGCCATACGCAGCTGCTTGTGTGAGCTGTCACGACAACAAAGTGACCAAGGCCCACGTCGAGCAAACCGGTGGTCTGGTGGGTGTGACTCGTGCCGCAGCCAAGGCCACGGTTGAGTCTTGCGCAACATGTCACGGTCCGGGCCGTTCTTACGACGCAGCAGTCGTGCACAAATAAGTGCTGCCTGAAAGCGGTGGCGCATGCGCCGCCGCTTTCAGGTTTGTTTATTCAAGCCCGAAGCCGTCGCCGGCTTCGGGCTTTTTCTTGATGACAGGATTTGTCGATGCGACGTTCATTGATTTCATTAGGGTTCTTTTTTTCAATCATGCTGTTTGTTTCAGCTCCTGCCTTGGCTGCAAGCTCGACTGCTACGGAACAGAAGGCGCCCGTGGGCACCGCCGTGGTTCGTACCAAGCCAGCACCACTGATTGATATCAACAGTGCCAGTACCGCAACGCTGCAAACGCTGCCGGGTATCAGCAAGGCACAGGCCGAGCGCATCGTCGCCGGACGACCGTATGGCAGCAAGGCCTGGCTGGTGAGTGAAAAGCGGCTTGACGACGCCACTTACCAGGGCATCAAGTCACGTGTTGTGGCCAAGCAGCCCTTTAAAGATGGCGCAAAAAATGCAGCCCTTTACAAAGACAGAAAGCCTCCATCGGAAGCCAAGTAGGCTTTCGTTTCGCGCCTTGGTTCTACTAGGCTTATTGGCCTTGGGGCGAGATGGGGTGGCAGGCACCATTGGCTTTAACGTGTCTTTTGTGGGTGATGAAGTAAGCATTCTGCACACCGGTAACGAAGCAGCCTATCGCTTGACCTGGTACACATTAAGCGCGGCACATGTCTGGCAGCCCATCGTGGTCATGGATGGTCACGCCGATTATTTGGCGCCTGGTAAACGCTTGCGTGGCCAGCGTGTGCCCGGTGGCAACACGGGGCTTGTGGCGCATGATCCGCTGTTACTGATGTTCTTTGACCAAGCGGGCAGTCAGATAAACCAGTTGGCCTGGCGGCGACCACCCGCTCGGTCCAGCCTGGTCTGGCCTGCTTCGCGAGAAGCTGGCTTGCTGCGACTGTGTTCACCCAATCAAACTGTCGCAGGCCAGGGCGCTGGCTATGTTATTTCTGTGCCTGACCCGGGAGTCCAGGCATTAGCGTTGCCGTTTGCCACCCCTAAGATGCCACCTGATCCGGTGCTGCTTGCCAATGTACGGGGTGCGTGTCAGACCTTGGATACTGGCCCAGGACAGGCGGGTGCGTGGTGGCTGCACACCGCTGCGGATGGAGATTTTCAGGTTCAGCATGTGCCTGACGGCGAGGTTCGCGGGCAGGCACATCATCCAAAGTGGCTGGTTTGGGCGCGTCGTCACTTGCTGGTGCTCGCTGGTGTTGCGGCGGTAGTTGGTCTGGGCTTGCTGCTGCTTGCCGGGTTAAAAGCCAAGCATGGGCGGCGCTGGTCAAAAATGGTGGGCCACGATGCCTAAGCGTTTTAAGTTTGGGGAAATCTGGCGTGCCGCCCTTGGTCGCATTGTGGTTTTGCGTTTACTCGATGCCTTGATGTTGATAGTGCCGGCTAGCTTGATTGCCGCCACCTTGGGCATTACTTTTTTACTGTCGGGCAACTTGCCCACCGGCGGTGACACTGCATCGCACCTGCTGTATGTGTGGATCTATGTGCACGAGTTGTTGCCCAAGGGCCATCTCACCGCCTGGATGCCGGAGGTGTTTGCCGGTTTTCCGTTTTTGTCGTATTACTTTCCACTGCCTTTCATCACCATCGCCGGTTTGGCAAGTTTGACCTCTTTTGGCGCTGCCATGAAGTTGGGCATGTTTGCCGCAGCCATCGGATTGCCCGGCGCGGTTTGGCTGGGCAGTGTTTACTTGCTGCGTTTACCGCGCGGGGTGGCTGCTTGGGGTTGTCTGGCAAGCTTGGCGTTTTTGTTGCACGAGCAGCATTCCATTTGGGGGGGCAACCTGCTGTCCTCCCTGTCGGGTGAGTTTGCCTACAGCTACGGTATGTTCTTCGGTGTACTGACGCTGTTTGCCTGGCAACGGGTCATGCGCACGGGCAGCCAGTGGTGGCTGGTGGCGCTGCTGGAGGCCGCCACCGGTTTTTCGCATGGGTTTGCTTTGTTGCTCACCGGTTTTGCCACTGCTGCTTTCCTGTTTGATCGGCAACGGTTTCGGCGTAACTTGCGCTTGTTGCTGTTGGGGCACGGACTCGCATTCTTGTTGTTGGCAGGCTGGCTTTGGCCAATGATGGGAATGCACGGGCTGACCATACCCAACGATGCCCTGTTTGAAATTAAAAATTGGCAAGATCTGTTGCCACCTTCGCTACAGCCTGTGCTTGCGGCAGGGGTGTTGGCTGCGATGGGTTTGCTTGTGCTAGGCAATGTGCCGGCCTGTCGGCGCAGATGGCCACTTTCCCCGGCTGTTCAGTACAGCCTGCGCCAGGCGGGCTTCATGGCGGGTGCGGCGCTGTTGGCTGGGGTTGGCTTTTTGGCGGGCAGCCGTTTGGGTTTGGCCAATATCAGGTTTTTTCCGTTTGTGTGGCTTTGGGGTGGCTTGGCCTGTGCGTGGGTTTGGGGTGGTTTTTTGCTGCAACTGAGTTCGGCTGGGTCGGCCTTGGTTCGCTGGGGTGTGGCCATGCTCGGTGTGTCAGCCGCTTTGGGATTGTTGGCTTGGGTCAGTTTGCACATCTTGGCTGCACCCGACTGGGGCCTGTGGAACCACAGTGGTCTTGAGCCCAAGCCCCAATGGCAGCAGTTGAACCGCCTCTTTCCGGTGCTCAAGGGCGACTTGTCCAGCCCGCGTTTGCTGTTTGAGC
>JBIJDQ010000282.1:0-3927 GCA_044344025.1 Rhodoferax sp. | reverse complement strand
ATGCCACTCCCTGGTCATTGGCCTTAACTTAAAGGACATGGCTATGAAAACCAATTTGAAAATTTCCCTGATCACCGGTTTGTTGCTGGTTGCTGGTCTGGTTCATGCGCAGTCGCCGATGGGCGGCGGTATGGGTGGCATGGGCGGCGGCCAGTGCGACATGATGGGTGGCAAGCAAGGCGGTATGCATGGCCCGGGCATGGGCCACCGTGGCATGGGCCAGATGGACCCGGCAAAAATGCAGGCCATGATGGACAAACGCCACGCTGCCCTGAAGACGCAACTCAAGCTCACCGCTCAGCAGGAACCAGCTTGGGCTGCCTTCATGGAGTCCCACAAGGCTCCCGCTGGCATGAAGGACAAACCTGCTGCCATGGCTGATCTGTCAAAACTCAGCACCCCTGAGCGCATTGACAAAATGAAAGAGTTGCGCGCCCAGCACATGGGTGAAATGACCGCCGCCATGGACCATCGCGGTGCCGCCACCAAGGCGTTTTACGCCGTGTTGACGCCTGAGCAGCAAAAAACCTTTGATGCCGCTTCCATGATGGGACGCGGTCAAGGCAAGGGCAAGCCAGGTGGCATGGCACCGATGCAGCCCAAGCAGTAGTCCACCAGAACCCCTGGGGCTTGACGGCCCTTGAGTCGGGTCAACATTTGTTTTAGGCAGATGTTGGCCCGGTTTTTTATGCGCTGGCTGTGCAGATGATTTGGGGCTTGTGGCAACATGGTGGCTGTTTTGTGATTCGTTGCACAGGCGCGCCTTGCGCCAACTTTGATTTTTTTGATTCGCCCAAAAACTGACATCGACATGCCCATCTCCTCTTCAAAAGCCCACAACCCTTTGCCGCTGAGTGCGGTGCCTGTCGCGCAAGCGGTAGACCTTGCCCAGCCCTTGCAGTGGTTGGCAAGTGCATGGCGTGACATGACCCACTGCGGCTGGGTCAGCTACCTGCACGGAGTGGTTATGGCGCTGGTGGGGGCGATGATGCTGGTGCTTGTCGGTGACCGTTTCTGGTTCATGGCGGGTGCGTTTTCCGGGTTTTTGTTGGTGGCCCCGATTCTTGCCACCAGTCTGTATGCCTTGAGCCGTGCCCTTGAACGCGGTGAAACCCCCAGCTTGGGCGTTGTGCTCAAGACCTGGCTCAACTGGCAAGATGGGCGCATCCAGGCCTGGGGGCGCTGGCCAATGGCGCCTGGTGCAGTTTGGTGTGCTGTTGGCGGCAGCCGGTACGGCGTGGGTCATGTTGTCTGCGGCCATGATCACGCTGCTGGCACCTGTGCCCATCACCACCCCCATGGCTTTCATTGAACATGTGGTGCTGGCCAAAGGTGGCTTGTTGTTTGAGTTCTGGTTGGCTCTGGGTGGCGTGTTGGTGGCCCCCATTTTTGCCTCCACCGTGGTGACCATTCCCCTGCTGCTGGACCGTCAGGTAAGCATCAAGCAGGCCGTGGCCGCCAGCTGGCAGGTGATTTTTGCCAACCCCGCACCCATGGCATTGTGGGGTGCCCTCATCATGGTTCTGACATTGTTGGGGTTTGCCACTGCCCTGGTCGGCTTGGTGGTGCTGGTGCCGGTGCTGGGCCACGCCAGTTGGCATGCCTACCGCGACCTTCTTGATGTCTCGGGTGTGCCAGAGCGGGAGCAGCGCTGATGTTTGGCTTTAACGAAGAACAAATCACCAACTTTGGCATGACCTTTGGCGTGGGCGGCCTGATGCTCTACATGCTGTTCATCATTGGCCAACTGGCCTGGGAGTCAAAAGCCGGCAAGTTTGGCTTCTTTGTCATGATGCTGGGCCTGGCCTTTGGCATGGTGGGCTTTGTGGCCAAGTACATGATTCAATGGATCATGGGCATCAAGTAGGTCGATCCAACGCCCCCGGTTAACTCAGGCACCCAGCACCCGGTTTTTGCCAGCGCGTTTGGCCAGGTACATGGCTTGGTCGGCGCGCTTGATGGCATCAACCCCCGACTCATCGTCCAACAACTGCGCCACACCGGCGCTGAATGTGATCAGCACTTTCTCTGTGCCTGCCATAAAAAATCGTCTGGTGAGTTCGCGCTGCAGGCGCTGCATGGCTTCAATACCCTTGTCCAGCGGGGTGTCGGGCAACAAGATGACAAATTCTTCACCGCCATAACGGGCCAATGTGTCTTGCGGTCGCATGGCCTCTCGCGCCACTGTGGCCAGGTGGGCCAGGGCCACATCACCCGTGGCATGGCCCAGCGTGTCATTGAGCTTTTTGAAGTTGTCAATGTCCAGCAATGACACGCACAGCGCCGTGTTCAGCCGCTTTACCTTGGAGACTTCGCGGTTCACCGCTTCATCCAGCCCCTGGCGGTTCAGCGCACCGGTTAACGGGTCATGGCGCGCCTGGGCGCTAACCCGGTCAAGTTCCTGGTGCAATTTGGTCAGCTCGGCCTCGGTGGTTTCCACCTTCTTTTTCATGCCCTGTAAAGTGTCACGGGCAATCTGACTGTCTTGTGCCATGTGGCGGGTGGCGCCCACCACATCCTTGAGCACTGGCGCGATCTCGCTGAGCGACTTGGCTTGCTCAATCAATTTGGCGCTGGTCTCCATTTGGGCGTGAAAGCTGCTGGTGGTCTCGGCCATGGAGCCCAGCCGTTCAATAAAAGCCGCCAGCATTTGGCGCATGTCTTCCTGGGCCTGCACCGCCCGTGTTTTCGATTCGGTTTGCTTGAAGATGACATCCTTGAGCCGTTGCTCAACTTCGTCAAGTCGGCGTAGCGTCAGCGGTGGCACACACACCGCCATCAGCGCATCGACCTGGCCCTTGAGCCAGCCGTCGTCCAAGCTCAGGTGGCTGATGTTTTCAATGATCAAATGAAGCAGCTTGAGCAACATTTGCTTGATTTCGGCCTGGTCTTCGGCTGCAAAAGACAAGCGGTGGCCATACTGGGCCAGCAGCTGTTTGACACCAATCGCATCCGGCTCGGGTTGGCGCAGAGCCTTGACCAGGGTTTGGGTTTGCTCCAGAAAACGGTCGTCATCCTTACCCAGAGCGGGTAGGGCGTACTCAATCAAGCGGGCAATCTGCCCAAAAAAATCAGCTGTCAGTGCTGGCGCGGTTGTGACCGGGGTGTCTGTAACCCCCTCTACGCCCACTGGCCTGGACGCTGTGGCAGGGAGTGGCAACACTGGCGCGCTGGGTGCCGCCGGTGCGGGTGGGCTAAAGCCGCCGTAAGCCATCAGTGCGTTCTTGACACCGTCCCAGTTGAGCTGGTTGATGGCTGACTCCATCAAGCCCCGCTGCTTTTGCTGCCCGGGTGTCTTGGTGGGCAAAGCCAGCGCAATGTCCCGCAGCCGTTCAGCCGGAAAAGCAGGCTCGGAGGGCAACTTGGCAATTTCGTTGTAAATGCGCTGGTAGTTCAGGGGTGTGGGTGCCAGCTTGTGCACGGTCAGCTGCTTGAGTGTTTCACGTGCAATTTCGAACGATGTTTTTTCAGCCATACCAATTTACCTTTTGCCTATTTCGGCACACCAAGGCCAGAAGTGACACCTGCAAGCCAGCAGTTACATCCGCTTCAATCCGACGCGAACAAAGACTCTTGCCTGAAACCCAAAAAGTTGGTGCGGCTGGCGGGGATCGAACCCACGACCCTTGGCTTCGGAGACCACACTAGATTTATTGCAACAGTCTTCATCAGTCCGTATTAGTCAGCAAAGACCAGCGACAGATGTGAATCCTGATGTGTTGTGATTTTAGCTCAGGCAAGCGGAACAATACCAACTTACACAGATTTTTGGAGTTTTTCAATCAACCAATCGGAACTTCAGCCCGGCGCGCAAGTGACTATTGGTCTTCCATAGTCGCTTGCATGCCAGTACCCGTCGACCAAGTTTGAAAATAGTTATTCTAAATCATAAAGTTGCGAAGAAATCGTTGGCAATGCATCACTTTG
>JBIJDQ010000281.1:0-3928 GCA_044344025.1 Rhodoferax sp. | reverse complement strand
GCCAGGTTGTCGAGTACAAAACGCGCTAACTTCTGCCCTGCGAGCTGGCGTGGTGATAGGTTGATGGCAATGCGGGGTGTTTGGCCGAACTGCTGGCGCCATGTGGCAGCCTGGGCGATGGCGGTTGATATCACCCATTCGCCAATCGGAATAATAAGACCGCTGGCTTCTGCCACGGGAATGAACTGCACCGGTGAAATGTGTTGACCATTCACTTGCCAGCGTAACAAGGCCTCTGCGCCCACCAGTCGGCCGCTGGCGATTTCGGTCTGCGGTTGGTAGTAAAGCTCCAGCTCTCCGTTTTCAAGAGCGTGCCTCAAGAGCCGCTCCATTGACACCCGCGACTGGATGCGCTCGTTCATCGGGCTGGTGTAAAGGTGGATGCTGTTGCCGCCAAGCGATTTGGCCACATACATGGCGGTATCTGCATTTCGCAGCAAGGTGTTGCCATCAGGGCCATGGTCTGGAAACAGGCTTAATCCGATGCTGGCGCTGATCAATAATTCTTGCTCCATCTCATGGAATGGCTGGTCAAGTGCGTGAAGCAGTCGTTGACCGATTGCCAATGCGGCCTGTTCGCTGGAAATTTCAGGCAGCAGCACAATGAATTCGTCGCCGCCCTGGCGGGCGAGCGTGTTCGGTTCATCCAACACCTGGCTTAGTCGCAGGGCAACACACTGGAGCAGTTTGTCGCCCACATCGTGGCCTAGCGTGTCGTTGATGTCCTGAAACCGGTCCAGGTCAAGAAACAGGATGCCGACGTGTTGTTGCCTGCTGGTAGCTTGTGTCAAAGCCAGAGTGATGCGTTCTGCCAGCAACATCCGGTTAGGCAGGTTGGTAAGGACATCGTGAAAAGCCAAAAACCTGATTTCTTCATCCCGATTTTTCCGCACGGTGATGTCGGTAACCGATCCCGCCATCAGAAACGCACGGCCATTTTTGTCTCTTTTGGCCAAACCACGTGAGGCGATCCAGCAATAGTCGCCGCTTCTTGTGCGGACCCGGTACTCGCAGTAAAAATGGGGGGTGTGGCCTTTCAAATGCGCGGCAACCGTGCGGTTGTAGTCGGCCAGGTCTTCAGGATGGACCAGTTCCAGCCATGCATTGGTATCAGGCAAAAAATTTTGTTCGTATCCCAAAATGTTAAGCAAACGCTGGCCAACCTCGAGCTTTTTGGTGTGCGGGTTCCACGTCCAAAAACCATCGTGTGCCCCTTGCAGCGCGAGCTCATGCTCGCTGCGGCTCTGTTGAAGGTGCAGAATCAGCCGCAGTACCATTGCCACAGCAATCAAAAGCATGGTGCCAGCGACTGGCCACGCAGCTGGCACGGGAGTCACGAACCGGTCGTACACAAGCAGACCGATGCCACCGCCAAGGAACGCCAACAGAGACAGTGCCCCCATGGAGATGCGCTCCCGAAAACCCGTGGGCTCGTGAGTCCGTTTACAGGGTTCAGGCTTGACGGTAGACACGGTCATTTTTTTATGGTGTTTCTGAGACAACCCTACAACTTTGTCAACTCACCGTGCTCAAGCCACTTGCCTGACAGTCAGTTTGCCGGGCCACCAGCCACGGCCAGAACGCTGACAAACGAGACCTTGACGACCAGCCAGGTGGTAGCCACCAGGAGCCAGGACTTCCAGTTCGCCCGAAGTTGATTCAGCGTGTTCTCCGCCACCGTGAACACGACCGCACAGGATGCGCCAAACAACAGCCCAACCATTACTTGGGTCAGTTTTTGTTCCCAGTAGGGCTGATTGCCCTCTGAGGTGGGTTGGTACAGTTGGACAATGACCCCGAACAAACACCAGCGCACGCTGTACCCGAGCCAACGATACCAAAGGCCACCTTGGGTGCTTGTCCATGAGATTTTTCTGGTAGTCGGCGCTTGCATGCCGCTTATTTCAGCACATCTTCAAATTCTGCCAACTCTTTGCCAATCGCAGCGTATCTTTTTGACTTGGCCCGGTTGTCGGCCCAATTGAGTACCGCAGATTCCAAGTCTTCCTTAAAGTGAGTGAGTGCAGATTCCTTGACGCTTTTGACCCCCGCCTGCGGCGCTTGTGACCAAAGGTCAATGAGTTCAGAAAGGCCGTTGTCAAAATCTTCTACCGTTTCAAGGTGGATCCAGCTGCCGGTTTGGTCAAACATTTTTTCTTTCGTTGTGGAATTGGGTTTCAGTTTAGCCTTGAACTGCTATGGGTTAACTCAAGTTTGAAGGCAAAAAAACTAAACAAACCCTCGCAACACGCCCAGCGCCAGCGGCAAGCTCACCATGCCCAGCACGGTTGACAGCGTCACCAAAGCCGCAACATAGGCCCCGTCATACCCCATGCGCACCGCCAGCACATAACAGCTTGATGCCGTGGGCAGCGCCGAAAACAGCAGCAATATGGTGGCCTGTACCGGGTTCAGACCAAACAGATGGCACAGCAGCAAGGCCAGCAAGGGCATCAGCAGGTGGCGTATGGCCAGTACCGCCACACCCAGCAACTTGGCGTGGTTCAATGCGCTTAATTGCATGCCAGCGCCTGCGGCCATCAAGCCCAGCGCCAGCGACGCACCGCCAATGCGGGTCACGGTGGGCTCGGCCCAGGCGGGAATGGTCAGGCCTGCCAGGTTGGCGAGGAGCCCGCTGGCCGTGCCAATGATCAGCGGGTTACGCACCAACTCGCCCAGAAAGCCGCGCTGGCCATGGCGTGCCATGGGCCAAACTGCACCTACGTTCATCAGGGGCACACTGACGCCGATCAGGAGTGCAATCACCAGCAAGCCAGGACCCCCGGCCAGTCGCTCTGCCAGCGCCAAACCAATAAAAGAGTTGAACCGAAAGGCAATTTGCGCACTGGCGGCATGCTGGCGCAGGGCAACGTGGTTTTTTAGGCCCGGCCAGTACGGAATGGAATAGGCCAGTGCAATACCGCCCAGGCCTAGTGCCCAACCGGCACCTACCAAGTTGCTTGCTGCGCTGATGTCCAGTGGGCTTTTCAAAATGGAGTGGAACAGCAGCACCGGGAAAAAAAGAAAGTACACCAGTTGTTCCACCTGCGTCCACACCGCACGGTTGAGTGGCGTGAAGCGGCACACCAGGTAACCGATCAAAATCAGCGAGAAGTCGGGGAAAAGCAGCTGGGCATAGTTCACCTCTTGTCCCACATCAGCTCCCAATGCCCAAACCCAGCTGTCTGAGCGCCTCGCGAAACTTGTCCTGCTGCGCCACGCGCACCATCAGGGTGGTCGGTTCCACCCGCAGGCACAGGCGCTGCAATATCCATTGCCGTGGCGGCATCGCTGCCATGCATCAAGACCGCACTGACCTCGACCTTGGGTTGATAGGCATCGGTCTGGCCCAGTACGTAAGCGCCCAGCGCATTGATGCGGAAATGGCTCAACCCATCGTAACGGCTTAAAAAAGCCAGGTCATCGGCACCCCACAGCTCACGAAAGTCCTGCAGCCCTTTGCCGGGGGCGGTCGGGTCAACATACGCCACGTCAATCAACCCCAAGGTGGCGGCGTACTCAAACAACAAAGCCAGAATGTAGCGGTGCTGCAAAATGTTCCAACCATGGCAGCCGGCGTACCCCAGGCTGCCGTATTGCTTGTCGCTGATGAACAGCTTCCAGGGGTCGTGGGCCACCACAAAGTCCAGACCGCTGGCCTGCATGAACCTGGAAAACTCAGTCACTGCGATCCAGCAGTCACTTGGGCAGTCTTGCAAAGCTTGTTCAATCGCATCGCGTCGGGCGGCGACGGCCCCCATGACCCGGCCAGCACTGTTTTGTCCCTTGATGTCGTCAATGCGGCTGAACTCGTCAAGCAAAGTGGTTTTTAGCCACTTGCGCCACAGCGTGCGAATCACCTCTGCCGGTCGCGCACTCTGCGCCTTGATACCCGCCGGGCTCAAACCCAGCCGGCTTCCGGTGCGCG
>JBIJDQ010000280.1:0-3938 GCA_044344025.1 Rhodoferax sp. | reverse complement strand
GGACTTGTCACTGAACTTTTTGACAGAACGCCAGTTGCAGGTGGGCTCTGATTTGCAATTGAAGCTGCTGCCTGAACGCATCAAGGTGTTTTGATGGCCGCAGTGCTTGCAGAACCTTTGGTGAGGTTTGATTTTCATTGGATTGACCGTCTAGCGCACGTCCTACTTGCGTTAGTAGCTATATTATTAATAGCATTTATCGCCTTTCCGTTGCTGTCCATCTTGCAGCAGGCGGTGCATTCGGCCAGCGGCGAATTTGTCTGGTTGAGCAATTTTGTGGCCTATGCACAAACCCCGGCGCTGCTGGGCAGTTTGTGGAACAGCCTGTGGGTGTCAGGCGTGGTGACACTCATCACGCTGCCGCTGGCGTTTGTGGCGGCCTATGCCCTGACCCGCTCCTGCATGCCTTACAAAGCCTTGTTTCGCGGCATCACGCTCGTCCCCCTTTTGGCACCGTCCTTGTTGTCGGCCATTTCGCTGATCTACTGGTTTGGCAACCAGGGTGTGCTCAAAGAGCTGATACAAAGGCTGGGCATCCCGGAGATTTACGGCGCGCCCGGTATCGTGCTGGCGGAGTGTTTTGCGGTGTTTCCGCACACGCTGATGATTTTGGTCACCGCCCTGTCGCTGTCTGATGCCCGCCTGTATGAAGCCGCAGATGCCATGGGCACCACGGCGGCACGCAAATTTTTCACCATTACGTTGCCGGGTGCCAAATACGGCCTGATCTCAGCAGCGCTGGTGACCTTCACCCTGGTGATCACCGACTTTGGCATTCCCAAAGTGATTGGCGGCAACTTCAACGTGTTGGCTACCGATGTGTTCAAGTTGGTGATTGGCCAGCAGGACTTTGCCAAGGGGGCTGTGGTGGCCATCTTGTTGCTCACGCCTGCGGTACTGACCTTTGCGGTGGACAGCTATGTCAATCGCCGACAAACCGCCATGTTGACGGCGCGCGCAGTGGCCTATGTGCCACGACCGGCCAAGTTGTTCGATGGCTTGATGGCACTGTTTTGCGGCACGATTGCCTTGCTGATTTTGGCCATGCTGGGTATGGCGGTGTTTGCCTCCTTTGCGTCTTTCTGGCCCTACAACCTGACCCCCAGCCTGCGGCATTACACCTTGGGCCTGCTGGATGCCGAGGTGGGGGTGGCGTTTTTCAACAGCTTGAAAATGGCTGGCGGCACCGCCCTGTTTGGCACCCTGCTGGTTTTCTCAGGGGCTTACCTGCTGGAAAAAACCAAGGGCATGGAGGGTCTGCGGGCCCTGATGCGCATGCTGGCTGTGGTGCCCATGGCCGTGCCGGGTCTGGTGTTGGGCCTGGGTTACATCTTTTTCTTCAATGCCCCCGCCAACCCCTTGAATGGGCTCTACCACACCCTGACGCTGCTGACGCTTTGCACCATTGTTCATTTCTACACCACCGGCCACTTGACCGCAGTGACCGCGCTCAAGGCGCTGGATGGCGAATTTGAGGCTGTCAGTGCATCGCTCAAAATCCCTTTCTACAAAACCTTCTGGCGCGTCACACTGCCCTTGTGCACACCCGCGTTGGTGGACATTGCGCGCTACTTTTTCATCAACGCCATGACGACCATTTCCGCAGTCGTGTTTTTGTACGCCCCTGAAACCAAAGTGGCCTCGATAGCCATCCTGAACCTGGACGAAGCCGGGGAAATGGGGGCTGCAGCGGCCATGGCGGTGCTTATTGGGCTAATCAGCACAGCTGCCACGCTGGTCTTCATGACCTTGGCGTGGTGGGTCAATCGGCGCACCCAGGCCTGGCGTGTCATCAAGCGCTAAATCAACTTACACCAACTAACAAACATCATGGACAGAGACAAAATCCTGCTGACCCCCGGCCCGCTGACCACCACGCTGCGCACCAAGTTGGCCATGCTCAAAGACTGGGGCTCATGGGATGCGGATTTCAACGCCATTACCGCCAGTGTGCGCGCCAGCCTGCTGACCATCATCCACGGACACGATTCCCATGTTGTGGTGCCCCTGCAAGGCAGCGGTACCTTCAGCGTGGAAGCCGCAGTAGCCACACTGGTACCCCGTGACGGCCATGTGTTGGTATTGGACAACGGTGCCTATTGCAAACGTGCCATCCGTCTAACCAGCCTGATGGGGCGACGCTGCACTGTGCTGAGCTTTGACGAGGCACAAGTCGTGTCAGCTGCGGCATTGGAGCACCACCTGAAAACAGATGCATCGGTGACCCATGTGGTGATGGTCCATTGCGAAACCGGGGCTGGCGTACTTAATCCGCTACAGCAGGTGGCCGATGTATGTGCTGCCCACGGCAAGGGGCTGATTGTGGATGCCATGAGTTCGTTTGCGGCATTGGAAATTGATGCCCGCAAGACCCGTTTTGATGCCTTGGTTGCCGCTAGCGGCAAATGTCTTGAAGGCGTGCCTGGCATGGGCTTTGTCTTTATCCGCAAAGATTTGATCCATGCTTGCGCGGGGCAAAGCCAGTCGCTGGCCATGGACTTGCACGACCAGTATGTTTACATGGAGAAAACCGGCCAGTGGCGCTTTACACCGCCCACCCATGTGGTGGTGGCATTGCATGAGGCCATCGCCCAGTTTGAGGCCGAAGGCGGGCAACCCGCCAGATTGGCGCGTTACACCCAAAACTACCAAACGCTCATCAACGGCATGAAACAACTGGGCTTCAAGCCGTTTTTGGACCCCGCCATTCAGGCGCCCATCATCGTTACCTTCCATGCACCCGATGACCCTGGCTACGACTTCAAGGCTTTTTATGCCGCTGTGCGGGAACGTGGTTTTTTACTTTACCCAGGCAAACTGACTCAGATTGAGACTTTTCGCATGGGCTGTATTGGCGCCATCGGCCGAAACGACATCCACCAAGCGGTGCAAGCGATTGGACAAGTCATGCAACACATGAGAACGACCGGCAACTGCTGATCACTGAATTTCGACGTGAGCATCGGGTTTTCCACTACTTGCAATGCTATGCTGACAGGCTGACTCGACATTGAATTACCACATGCAAAATGACACCCGCCTGGCCGCTGTTGACTTGGGCTCAAACAGCTTTCGCCTTGAAATTGGTCGCATCGAACACGGCCAGTTTTATCGCACCGAATACCTCAAGGAAACCGTCCGGCAAGGCAATGGCCTGGATGAAAACCGCAACCTGACCCCGGACGCCATGCAGCGCGGCTGGGACTGCCTGGCCCGTTTTGGTGAGCGTCTGGCTGGCTTTGCCGACACCGAAGTTCGCGCGGTGGCCACGCAAACGCTGCGCGAGGCCCGCAACCGGGACGCGTTTCTTGGGCCGTCCATGGAAAAGCTCGGTTTTCAGATCGATGTAATTTCTGGCCTAGAAGAAGCCCGACTGATTTACCAAGGCGTCGCGCAAGCCCTGCCACCCACCCAGGAGCGCCGCCTGGTGATTGACATTGGCGGGCGCTCTACCGAGCTGATTTTGGGCCAGGGACATGAGCCAAAAATCATGGAGTCCTACCGGGTCGGCAGCATCGCTTGGTCGATGCGGTATTTCGGTGAAAACCAGTTTTCAAAACGCTCGTTTCAAATGGCTGAAATAGCCGCCAAAGCGGTACTGGATGAGGCCCTGTCGATTTACACCCGCGACCAATGGGATGTGGCTTATGGCTCTGCAGGCACTGTCAATGCGGTGGTTGATGTGCTGACAGCAGCAGGTTGGCCAGCAGGTTCAATCAGCCAAGAAGGCCTGGACTGGTTACTGGACAAACTGATGACGGCACAAAGCACCGATCGCTTGCGCCTGGCGGGCATGCGTGAAGACCGCAAGGCCATCATCGGAGGCGGTGTGAGTGTGCTGCGCGCGCTGTTTGAGTTGCTTGGCATCAAGCAGTTGCAGCAAGCCAGCGGGGGTTTGCGGCACGGCCTGCTGCAAGACTTGCTGGGCTCGGGACATC
>JBIJDQ010000279.1:0-3957 GCA_044344025.1 Rhodoferax sp. | reverse complement strand
AAAACCGCAAGGCTAGCATCTCGCTGGTGCAGCGCCACCTGAAAATTGGCTACAACCGGGCCGCCCGTCTGGTGGAAGACATGGAAAACGCTGGCTTGGTCAGCAGCATGAGCACCAGCGGGCAGCGCGAGATTCTGGTGCCAGCGCGCAACGAATGAGGGTTGCCTGCGCCTCGGCTCAACCCTTTCATCTTCAGGAAGTCCATGAAACGAATTGCTCTTTTATTGATAGCTACTTACGCTTGTATATCAAGCGCTACAGGCCTAAATAGCTTGGAATTGTTCGTCAGAACGGTAAAAACCGGCAAGGCTGACTTCACCCAGGTCGTCACGTCACCGGCCAAGGAGGGGCAAGCCCCCAGGGTGAAGACCTCCACCGGTCAGTTTGAGTTTTTCCGGCCCAACCGGTTTCGCTTTAACTACACCCGTCCGTTTGAGCAAACCATTGTGGCCGATGGCCAAACGCTTTGGCTGTTTGATGCGGACCTGAACCAGGTCACGGCGCGCCAGCAGGCGGCTGTGCTGGGCTCGACCCCGGCCGCGTTGATTGCCTCAGCCGCTGATGTGCAGGCCTTGCAGGCTGATTTCGTGCTCACCGATGCACCCGACAAAGACGGTCTGGCCTGGGTTACGGCCACACCAAAGGCCAAAGAGGGGCAGTTGCAGTCGGTGCGGGTCGGATTCAGGGTGACGAGCCTGGCGGCAGCCCAGATCAGCACCTTGGAAGTATTGGAGATTTTGGACAACTTTGGGCAACGCTCCACACTCACCTTCAAGCAGTTTCAGGTGAACCCGGTTTTGCCAGCGAATGCCTTTTCTTTTAAACCGCCCACAGGGGCGGATGTGATTCGGCAGTGAAAACGCCACCGCCGCCGCTGGCTGAGCGCCTGCGCCCCAAGTCACTGGGTGAGGTGGTTGGTCAGGCGCACTTGTTGGGTGAGGGTATGGCACTGCGCCTGGCGTTTGAGTCCGGTCAACCCCACAGTTGCATTTTTTGGGGCCCGCCGGGCACTGGGAAAACCACCATAGCCCGCCTGATGGCAAACGCGTTTGAGGCGCAATTCATCACCATCAGCGCCGTCTTGGGCGGTGTCAAGGACATTCGTGACGCGGTGGAGAAAGCCCAGTTGGCGCAGCAGCAGGGCCTGCGCACGCTGGTGTTTGTTGATGAGGTGCATCGTTTCAACAAGAGCCAGCAAGACGCGTTTTTGCCCCATGTTGAGAGTGGTCTGTTTATTTTTATTGGTGCCACCACCGAGAACCCGTCGTTTGAAGTCAACTCTGCTTTGTTGTCGCGCGCGACGGTGTACGTGTTGCAGGCATTGACTGTCGAAGATTTGACAAAAATAGTGGCTCTGGTGCATACACAGCAAGCTGTTCCAGCTATAGAAAAAGCAGCGATTGAGCGACTGGTGGCCTATGCCGACGGTGATGCCCGCAGGCTGCTTAACACGCTTGAAACCCTGGCGGTGTCGGCGGCGCAAGAGCAGCGTGACACGATCACCGATGACTGGTTGCTCAAAGTTCTGGGGCAGCAGCTGCGCCGTTACGACAAAGGCGGCGAGCAGTTTTATGACACCATTTCCGCCTTGCATAAAAGTGTGCGCGGCAGCGACCCTGATGCCGCACTTTACTGGTTGGTGCGCATGCTTGACGGCGGGGCTGACCCGCGCTACATGGCCCGGCGCCTGATTCGCATGGCCAGCGAAGACATTGGCTTGGCCGATCCGCGTGCGCTGCGCCTGGCGCTGGATGCTGCAGAAGTCTACGAGCGCCTGGGTACCCCAGAGGGCGAACTGGCGCTGGCCGAGTGCGTGGTTTACCTGGCGGTGGCCCCCAAGTCCAACGCGGTGTACAAAGCCTTTAACGAGGCCAAGGCCTTTGTCAAGCAAGACAGTACCCGACCGGTACCGATGCACTTGCGCAATGCACCAACCAAGCTGATGAAGCAACTCGACTATGGCAAAGGCTACCGTTACGCCCATGATGAAGTTGGCGGGTTCGCGGCCGGAGAGCGCTACTTGCCAGAGGGTATGGCCGAGCCCGGTTTTTACCGTCCGGTAGAGCGTGGGCTGGAAATCAAGATTTCAGAGAAACTGCGCCAGTTGCGTCAACGCAATGATCAAATGCGCTGATGGCGTGTAAACCTTGCTAATCGGGGTTTTTCGCAAGGGTAAACCCCGGCAAGCCAGTCGCGCCGGGTGAAACACCGTTCACTACAATCGCGGCACTCATCTGCCGGAGCATGTCCCTGGCAGGTTTATTGCTAGACCTTTGACGCGCCAACAGCGCGGTATTGCGCACCACCATCCTTGTAGGTGCGTACATCGGCCACAAATCGGAGAAAAAGAAATTATGGAAACCTTGATACAGCAGATCATTAACGGTCTGGTGTTGGGCAGCATGTATGCCTTGGTCGCGCTGGGCTACACCATGGTGTACGGCATCATTGGTCTGATTAACTTTGCCCATGGTGAGGTGTTGATGGTGGGCGCGCTGACCAGTTGGACCATCATTGGCTTGATGCGTGAGGCCATGCCCGGCACACCAGGTTGGATCATTTTGCTGATTGCGCTGGCCATTGCCTGTGTGGTGTCCGCTGCGCTGAACTTCACCATTGAAAAAGTGGCCTACCGGCCGTTGCGCAATAGCCCGCGTCTGGCACCGCTGATCACGGCCATTGGCATGTCCATTCTGCTGCAAACGCTGGCCATGATCATCTGGAAACCCAATTACAAGTCATTCCCCAATTTGTTACCCAGCGTGCCTTATGAGATTGGCGGTGCGGTGATCACGCTCACGCAGGTCTTGATTTTGGGTGTCACTGTGATGTCGCTGGCCGTGCTGATGTGGCTGGTGAACTACACAAAACTGGGTCGAGCCATGCGTGCGACGGCTGAAAACCCCCGAGTGGCCGCCCTGATGGGTGTCAAGCCTGACCTGGTGATTTCAGCCACCTTCGTGATTGGTGCAGTTTTGGCCGCGATTGCCGGTGTGATGTGGGCGGCCAACTACGGCACGGTGCAACACACAATGGGCTTTTTGCCCGGCTTGAAGGCCTTTACTGCCGCCGTGTTTGGGGGCATTGGCAACCTGGCAGGCGCAGTGGTGGGTGGCGTTTTGTTGGGCCTGATCGAGGCACTGGGTGCGGGCTATATTGGGGCCATTACCGGCGGCGTGTTGGGCAGCCACTACTCCGACATTTTTGCTTTTATCGTGTTGATTGTTGTGTTGACGCTGCGTCCCTCAGGTTTGCTGGGTGAGCGGGTGGCGGATCGTGCCTGAATTCAACTGATTAGAAAGTGTTTATGACTCAGAAACAAAAACAAATCGTCGTTTTCTTGCTTGCCGCAGTGGGTCTGCTGGTTGCACCACTGATCCTGCAAAATTTTGGCAACGCCTGGGTGCGTATTGCCGACATGGCCCTGCTTTATGTGTTGTTGGCGTTGGGGCTCAACATTGTGGTGGGTTATGCCGGTCTGCTGGACTTGGGCTACGTGGCGTTTTTTGCCATTGGTGCCTACATGTACGCATTGATGGCATCACCCCATCTGACAGAGACTTTTCCGGCTTTTGCGGCCATGTTCCCTGATGGTTTGCACACCCCGATCTGGTTGATCATCCCGGCGGCAGCGGCGGTTGCTGGGTTGTTGGGGGTGTTGCTGGGTGCGCCTACCTTGCGCTTGCGCGGTGACTACCTGGCGATTGTGACTCTGGGTTTTGGTGAAATCATTCGTGTGTTTTTGAACAACCTGGACCATCCGGTCAATATCACCAACGGGCCAAAGGGCATGGGACAGATTGACTCGTTGTCGTTTTTTGGTGCCAGTTTTGGCAAGACACTGACCATTGGTGGGTTCGATTTTCCATCGGTCACCTTGTATTACTACCTGTTTCTGGCGTTGGTGGTGGTCAGCGTGGTGATTTCCCACCGGCTGCAAGTGTCACGCGTAGGGCG
>JBIJDQ010000278.1:0-3961 GCA_044344025.1 Rhodoferax sp. | reverse complement strand
CTGCAAAACGCCGGGGGTGTGCGCGTGCCAGTGGCCGCTGGTGGCCTGAGCATGGAAACCGCCGTTAACTTGCTGCCCTTCACCAATGTGCTGGTAGAAATGGAACTCAGCGGCGCAGAAATCGTGGCCACGCTGGAAGACGCGGTCAACAACCACCTCGTCACCCCATCCGGCAGCGGCTCGCACCCCTACGCAGCAGGTCTGCGCTGGAATCTGGACATGAGCAAAGTCAAAGGCCAGCGTTTTACCAACGTGCAGGCTCGCCACAAAACCACCGGTGCCTGGAGCGCCATTGACCCTGCCAAGACCTATGTGCTGGTGACCAACGACTTCATTGCCGCTGGCAAAGACGGCTACACCACCCTGGGGGTGGCTTACAGTGCAGGCCGTTAAGTCAACACCTACTTGCTGTACACCCAGAGTTTTGTTGACTATGTGTTGGCCAAAACCACCATCGCCCGCCCAGCCCGTGCGGACTATTCACACCAGACGGTGGTAACCGCTGCAGGCCTCGTGCTGCCCTGATACACCGACCGCAGCGCTGCCCGGGTCAACTGCAAAAAGACCCGGGCAGATCAGCAAGCCATAAGGAGTATGAAAACAATAGCTGCTAGCGCTTATTGCATAAGGACCAGAGGCCTATTTCGCTAATAAAACGCCACGCCGGCCTGCCGCCAGGACTTACAGCAGACTCATCTCTTGCCCCAACATCACCCGGGTAACCAGTGTGACACCAGCATCAGTAACGTGAAAACGCCTGACATCATTTACCGGGTCAAGGCCAATATGGGTGCCGTCGGGAATGGTGCAGTTCTTGTCAATGATGCATTTTTTCAGGACGCAGTTGATGCCGACCTGCACATTGGACAACACGATGGAGTCCTCCACCAAAGAATGGCTGTGGACGCGCACATCTGAAAACAACATGGAACGGCGAATCATGGCACCACTGATGATGCACCCCCCTGCAATCATTGATTCAAGCGCCATGCCACGCCGACTGCCGTCGTCGTGAACAAACTTGGTGGGTGGGCTTTGGGGTTGCCAAGTCCAGATCGGCCAGTCGTTGTCATACAAGTTTAGGTGCGGCGATATTTGCACCAGGTCCATATTGGCTTCCCAATACGCATCAAGGCTGTTGACATCTTGCCAGTAAGGGGGCTTCTCCAGATCACCCACGCGGCTTTCAGAAAAATTCTGGGCACACACCCGGTGCTGCCTGACACACCGTGGGATCACGTCTCTGAGAAAATCGTGACTGGATGCGGGGTCTTCGGCATCCAGTTGCAATTGTTCGTACAAAAACGCAGTGTTAAACACATAGATGCCCATGCTGACCAACGCCTTGTCAGGGTCTTCGGACAAGGGCAGAGGGCGGCCTGGCGACTCGCCAATCGCCACAACGCGACACGCCTCGTCGATTGACAGGGCGGTAAACCGCTGTGCGTCGCCAAGGGGAACCGAAATGCATGCCAGGGTCAGATCGGCTTTGTACGCCACATGCGCGGCCAGAAGGCGGCCATAGTCCATCCGGTAAATGTGATCCCCCGGCAACACCAACACGTAATCCGGCTTGGCCCGACGAACTTCACGCAGGTTCTGAAAGACGGCATCGGCACTGCCCAAGTACCAATGCGAGCCACGGGTCTGCTGCTGGGCTGGCATGATTTCAATGAACTCACCCAACCGCCCGTCCAAAAAACTCCACCCCAGTTGCAGATGACGGATCAGGCTTTGCGCCTGGTATTGAGTGGCCACGCCCACACGTCTGACACCAGAGTTCACACAGTTGGACAGTGTGAAATCAATGATGCGGAACTTGCCACCAAAGGCCACAGCGGGCTTGGAGCGCCAGTCGGTCAACTCATTCAAGCTGCTCCCATGCGCGCCCTCCACGAACCGGGGGTCGCAGGCGTTTCGCGGTACCACGCCTGAATCTTGATCAGATGCCATGTTTATGCTCCAGACAATGAACCAATGTAGTTGGAGAAAGTGACACTCTGACGACAAGACCGGCAGGTAACATGCAAGCCTTGGCACCCTGACTTCATCCACCATGAACCACACCCCCTGGACCCCCGACTTGCTGCCAGGCTTTGAGCAAAGCACACTGACTGGCCTCGGCGCGCCAGAGGGCGCAATAGAAGCGGTACTGGTTCGCAGGCGCTGCAACACATCCTCTGGCAAGGCGGTGTTGTATGTCCACGGCTTTGTGGACTACTTCTTTCAAACCCACTTGGCAGACTTTTACAACCAGGCCGGGCTGCATTTTTATGCGCTTGACCTGCGCCGCCATGGCCGGGCCATGCGACCCGGTCAGTTGCCCAACTACACCAGTGACATCAACGAGTACCTGCATGATGTGGATGCCGCTGTCCAGGTTCTGCACAGCGAAGAAGGCATTGACTGGTTGTTGCTGAACGGCCATTCCACGGGCGGACTGGTGGCCGCGCTACAAGCCCATCGCGGTGAGCAACGCGCACACGTGAATGCGGTGTTTTTAAACAGTCCGTTTTTGGACATGAACCTGCCCGCCTGGAAAGAAAAACTCCTGGAACCGGTGGTGGCTGCGCTGGGCGCATGGTTTCCCACGCTTGAGATTCCCGATAAATCGGTGGTGTACGGGCAAAGTCTGCATGCGGATTTTCATGGCGAATGGCGATATGACACCCGCTGGAAACCCGTCGAAGGCTTCCCCATTTATGCAGGCTGGTTTCGTACCGTACACCAGGCCCATGCCGAGGTGGCGCGGGGCCTGGCGATTCAATGCCCGGTGCTGCTGATGCATGCCGCCCGCAGCGCCTGGCCCACGCACTGGTGCCTTGAGGCCATGGCGGCAGACATCGTGCTGGATGTGGCCGACATGCAGCGTCTGGCGCCCTGCCTGGGGCCACACGTTGAGGTCAGGGCTGTTGAGGGGGGCATGCATGATCTGGTGCTGTCAACACCAGCCGTGCGCACCCAGGTGTTTACCGAAGTGCGGACGTGGCTAAAAGCCATTGGCGCAACACACTAGGCCACCACCCCAGGCCCTCCCCTCACCTACCCAAGGAAATCCATGGCGCTTTTCTCGCAAGACTGCCTCAACCCGGGCGTGCGCAAGCGCGAGGTGTTTGGCTGGGCAATGTACGACTTTGCCAACTCCGGCTACACCACGGTGGTCATCACGGCTGTGTTTGCCGCCTACTTTGTTGGCGGTGTGGCCCAGGGCGCTACCTGGGCCACACTGGCCTGGACGGCAGCTCTCAGCGTGTCACACGCCATCGTGATGCTCACCATGCCCAGCCTGGGTGCCTACGCCGACCTGCGCGCTGCCAAAAAGCGACTTCTGGCGATATTTACCGTGGGTTGTGTCGTGTCCACCGCGGCGCTGGCACTGGTTGGGCCTGGCAACGTGGCGCTGGCCATGGGGTTGATCGTGGTGTCAAACACTTTTTACGCCTGGGGCGAATCGCTCACCGCAGCCTTTTTGCCCGAACTGGCGCGTACCGAGGCGCTGGGCAAGGTGAGCGGGTGGGGCTGGAGTTTTGGCTATTTTGGCGGCATGCTGGCTCTGGGCCTTTGCCTGGCTTATGTGCTCTGGGCGCAGGGCCAGGGCATGCCCGCAGCGCATTTTGTGCCGGTCACGATGTTGATCACCGCCGTGATTTATGGCGCCGCCGCACTGGTGACCTTTGCGCTGCTCAAAGAGCACACAGCACCCAAATCAGCAACTCCGGGCCAGGGCGGTTTCAGGGCCTCACTGACACAGCTGCAACACACCTTGCATCAGGCCAGGCAATTCAAGGACTTCATGTGGCTGCTGGCCTGCGCGGTGTTTTACCAAGCGGGTGTGGCGGTGGCCATCTCTTTGGCGGCCATTTATGCCGAGCAGGTGATCGGGTTCAAGCCGCAGGAGACCATGGTGCTGATCTTTGTGCTGAATTTTGCCGCAGCAGTTGGCGCGTTTGCCTGGGGCTAT
>JBIJDQ010000277.1:0-3964 GCA_044344025.1 Rhodoferax sp. | reverse complement strand
CGGGTGCCGCACCGTCGTGCTCAGCGGCAAAAAAGCGGCCGGTCTTGCCCAAGCCGGTGGGGATTTCGTCAAAGATCAACAGCGTGCCGTGGTCGTTGCAAGCCTGGCGAACTGCGGCCCAATACCCAGGCGGCGGAATGAACGGCACGGCGCGTGCCGGTTCGGCAATCACAGCGGCCACGTCGCCTTCACGCTGCAGCACATAACGCACCATGTTGGCGCAGGTGAGTTGGCATTGCTTGAGGTCCGGTTGCCCGAAGGCGTTCACCGTGTGGCCATAGGCGCAGCGGTAACAGCCAAACGGGGCCACATGTTCGGTGCCGGGCAACAGTGGCCCGACCGCACGGCCACTGCGAAACAGTGACTCACCGCCGACACTGGAGGCTCCCAAACCGGCACCGTGGAACGAATCCCAAAAACTCAGTGTCTTGAAGCGCCCGGTGGCAATGCGTGCCAACTTGATGGCCACTTCCACCGCGTCTGAGCCACCGGTGGTGAACAACACTTTGCCCGCAGCACCCGTCAATGTTTGAAATCGTGCATTGAGAGCCTCGGCCAGCTCGACGGCGCGGTCATTGGCAAAACGGCGTGGCGCAAAACTCAACTCGTCCAGCTGGGCTTTGATCGCAGCAATGACCTTGGGGTGGGCGTAACCCACATGGTGCACGTTGTTGCCATGGAAGTCCATGTAGCGCCGCCCGGCGGTGTCTTCAATCCAGATGCCCTCGGCCTTGGCAATGCCATTCAAGCAGGGTGTGGACACCGACTGGTGCAAAAAGGCCGCACTGTCACGTGCCAACAAGCTGCGGGTGCTGGCATCCAGCGATTCACTTTGCCACTGTACGCGGCGCGGCGAGTGGTTCACGTCCCCTTCGCTTTGTGTGGGGTGGCTGTGGTTTGAATCTGACACGTCAAAGGCCCTCGTTGCTGACCAAGGCAGTGTGATCTTCAGATGTTGCAGCTGTGTGACGTGGCGCTTCACCCGTCGCCATATTGCCCAGCATGCGCTGCTTGCTGCCCCAGACGTGGTTGGCCAAGGCGAGTCCAGCGTCTGCGGCATTGCCTGACGCAATGGCTTCCACCATCTGCCGATGCCCTTGCACCGACAACGGCAACGCCCCTGCATCCGACAAGTTACGCCTGCGAAACAGCGACAACTCCTTGATCAGTTTGCGGTAGATGGCGATCAGTCGCCGATTGCCCGTCAGCTCGACCAGTCGATCATGAAATGCCAGATTCAGCTGGTGGTAAGCGTCCAGATTGTCCGTATCAACCGCTTGCTGCATGGCGGTCAAAAAAGTCTCCAGGCCCTGCAACTGCGCTGTGGTGATATGGGTGGCCAGGTGCCGACCCACCATTTCTTCCATGGCGGCGCGCAGGTCAAAAATCTCGCTGGCCTCGTCCACCGACATGTCACGCACAAAAACACCCCGGTTTTTTTCGGTGCGCACCAAGCCAGCTTCATCAAGCATGCGAAATGCCTCCCGGACAGGGCCGCGCGATACACCCAACTTGTCAGCCAGCGCAGCCTCAATCAGCTTGGCACCTGGTGCGTAATCACCGGCCAGAATGGACTGTTCAATGGCCTCCTGTACCACGCTGGCCAGTGAATTGCTTTGCAGCAGGGAGATGGTGGGGTGGGGTGATGTGCTCATGGCGTTGGATTGAAGCACAGATTTTCAGATTGTTAACAATCTACAAAAAACAATTCACAAAACTCAAACTTTCATCGTACTGTCACATTCGGGCTTGATGATGACGACTTTTCACACATCAAGGATGTCACATGCGTTTGTCCAAAGTTGCCAAGTTGCTTGCCCTGTCGGGTTTGATTGCCTTTGCGGGCATCGCAGCTGCCGAAAAAACCCAGTTGCTGGTCTACACCGCACTGGAAACCGACCAGCTCAAGGCCTACCAGGAAGGTTTTAACAGGACCAACCCTGACATCGAGATCAAATGGGTGCGCGACTCCACCGGCATCATCACCGCCAAACTGCTGGCCGAAAAAGCTAATCCTCAAGCCGATGCCGTCATGGGTGTGGCCGCCAGCAGCCTGGCGCTGCTGGACAAACAGGGCATGCTGGTTCCCTATGCACCGCTGAATCTGGATGCCATCATGAGCCAGTACCGCGACAAGAAAACACCACCCGCATGGTTTGGCATGGACGTGTGGGGTGCCACGGTGTGTTTCAACACCGTTGAAGCCCAGAAAAAAAACATCCCCAAGCCTGAGAGCTGGCAAGACCTGACCAAGCCCGTCTACAAGGGCCAAGTGGTCATGCCCAACCCGGCATCAAGTGGCACCGGCTACTTTGACGTGGTGGCTTGGTTGACGCTGTTTGGCGACCAGGACGGCAAAGGCGGCGGCTGGAAATACATGGACGGCTTACACGCCAACATCGCCCAGTACACCCATTCAGGCTCCAAGCCTTGCAACATGGCTGCCAGCGGCGAGTTTGTGGTGGGTATTTCGTTCGAGTACCGCGCCAACGCCAACAAGGCCAAAGGTGCACCGATTGACCTGGTCTTCCCGAAAGAAGGCCTGGGCTGGGACTTGGAAGCCTTTGCCATTCACAAAGGCACCAAGAAGCTGGACGCTGCCAAGAAGCTGGCCGACTGGGCTTCAAGCAAAGATGCCATGCTGCTGTACGGCAAAAACTTTGCCATCACCGCACAGCCGGGTGTGGCAGCGCCGCTGGCCAATGTGCCCAAAGATTACGAGCAACGGCTGGTCAAACTCGACTTCAACTACGCAGCCGAGCAGCGCGCCCGCATTCTGGGTGAGTGGACGCGTCGTTACGACGGCAAGACCGAAAAACGCTGATCTTCACCCGTGGACACCGCTGTGTTTCTTGACCTGCGCCACGTCAGCAAGGCTTTTGGCAGCTTTCACGCATTGAAAGACATCAACCTCACCATTGAAAAAGGTGAGTTTGTGTGTTTTCTGGGGCCATCAGGCTGCGGCAAAACCACCTTGCTGCGCATCATCGCGGGTCTGGAGGTGCAAACAGCGGGACAGATATTGCAGGCTGAGCGAGACATCTCCACACTCCCGCCGGCGCTTCGAGACTATGGCATCGTGTTCCAAAGTTACGCGCTGTTTCCCAACCTGAGTGTGTTTGACAACGTGGCTTATGGCTTGGTGAACCGCAAAACGCCGCGTGCTGACATCCGGCAACGCGTCCTTGAGTTGGTCAATCTGGTCGGTTTGCCCGGCAGCGAAGGCAAGTTTCCGGGCCAACTCTCCGGCGGGCAGCAACAGCGCATTGCGCTGGCGCGTGCTTTGGCAACATCACCAGGACTGCTTTTGCTGGATGAACCGCTGTCGGCGCTGGACGCACTTGAGCGTGTGCGCCTGCGCCAGGAAATCCGCAACCTGCAGCGTTCCCTGGGCATCACCACCATCATGGTCACGCATGACCAGGAAGAGGCCCTGAGTGTGGCAGACCGCGTGGTGGTGATGAACCACGGTGTGATCGAGCAGGTGGGCACCCCGCTGGACATTTACCGCGAGCCAGCTTCTCCTTTTGTGGCCGACTTTGTCGGCAAGGTCAATGTGCTGGCGGCCAATCGGGTCAACGGCCGATTGCAGATGGGGCGCTTCAGCCTGCCCGGACACGGTGCGGACAACGGTCCAGTAAAAGCCTATTTGCGCCCTGAAGACGTGCTGGCACAGCCGATTTCAGCCGACGAGCCCCATGTGTTTGATGCAAGGATTGAAAAAATCGACTTTCTAGGGGCGTATTGCCATGTGCTGGTGAGTTCCTGGTCGCTGGGCACCCACAAACTCACCGTGGACTTGTCACTGAACTTTTTGACAGAACGCCAGTTACAGGTAGGCTCTGATTTGCAATTGAAGCTGCTGCCTGAACGCATCAAGGTGTTTTGATGGCCGCAGTGCTTGCAGAACCTTTGGTGAGGTTTGATTTTCATTGGATTGACCGTCTAGCGCACGTCCTACTTG
>JBIJDQ010000022.1:0-13633 GCA_044344025.1 Rhodoferax sp. | reverse complement strand
TTTGTCCGATTTTGTGGTGGTGTAAACATAACTGGCATCAGCCAACGCGGACACAGCGGCGCGAAGCGTTTTGGGCACGGGTTGCTGGTAAAAGTTCAGCACAAGCTGGCAGGGCTTTGCCGTTTTCACGGCCAACATGGCCGCGGCAATGCCTTTGCGCACATCGCTGGGGGTAGCATCCAGAACATGAACCAAAACGAGATGTGTCGCAGCAAACCCCAATGGGCGATAAATAGCAAGTACCTGCCCTGCTTTTGCGGCGAAATCACCCGACTTCAAGGCCTTAGCAATCAGGACCGACAACGCGTCCTTACCAGCTTCGAACGCGTTGGTCACCAGCACTAGAGAAACATCACATTTTTCACTGGTTACCGATGAGGGGGCAAAAATTTTCAGATCAAAGTTCATAATTAGCGGTTTCCTTTTTTATCAATGTTATTCCATTCCTCCCTACGCAAAGAGCTGTCCCGCAGTTTTGGGGCCACTCTGGTTGTGCTTGTGACGGTGGTCATGACCATGACACTGATCCGAACCCTGGGACAGGCCTCACGCGGCAGTTTCAACCCCTCAGACGTGACCTTGGTCATGGGTTACACCGTGCTCGCTTACACACCCACATTACTTAGCATGAGTTTGTTCATTGCGGTGATTGCCACCTTGTCACGGATGTACCGCGACAGTGAAATGGTGATCTGGTTCTGTAGCGGCAAAGGCCTGTCCTCACTATTGGGGCCATTGATGCGGTTTGCATGGCCAATATTCGGAGTCATTGCCGCCCTGGCCTTGTTGGTTTTGCCCTGGACTAACCAGCGCATCGACGATTTAAAAAACCAGTACGAACGGCGTGGCGATCTGGAGCGCATTGAACCGGGTCAGTTCCAGGAATCCGCCAATGGCGCAAGGGTATTCTTTGTTGAAAAAAATGCGAAGGGGTCTCTGAGCGGGTCAAACATTTTTATTGCGACCACTGAATTTGGCAAAGAAACAATCACATCTGCGAACAGTGGGCGCATTGAAAGCCTGCCACAAGGCCGCTTCTTGATGCTGAACAATGGTCAACGACTTGAAATCGTGGTTGGCTCAAATGACTTGAAGGTCAGCGAATTTCAGGATTACGGCACTCAAGTCACATCAGATGCCACGATCGGGCCAGATGCCATGGTCGTTAATACCCGCACCACCTTGGCATTGATCCAGCAACCTACGCCAATCGCGCTGGGTGAATTGTCTTGGCGACTGGGGCTGTTGTTGGCAGCGGTCAACTTCCTCATTATCGGGGTGGCAAGTTCCAGCGTGAACCCCAGAGTCGGCAAGAGTGTCAACCTGGTCTTTTCACTTTTCACCTTTGTTATTTATTTCAATTTGCTGAATCTGGGACAAAATTGGATTGCTGTTGGAAAGATCCAGTTTCTTAGTTTCATATTGCTTTTACACGGTGGGGTGTTTACGCTGGCGATTTTTTGGCTCGCCAAAGGGCACAACAACTGGCATTGGCGCACCCTCTTCGCTCCAAAGCCGGTCAACCCGGCTGAATCAGGAGGAAACCCTTGAAGACCCTGCGCCGACTGATTTATGGGGAGGTGATCGCCTCGATTGCGTTTGTTACCCTGGGGTTTTTGTCCCTGTTTTTCTTTTTTGACTTCGTTGAAGAGGTTCAATCGGTAAGCCGAAACGGGGCAACAGGCTACAACCTGGTTCACGCGCTCACCTACGTCACACTAATGATTCCCAGCCACTTGTATGAACTGATGCCAATTGCCGTTCTTATTGGTACTATTTTTGTTATGGCCAGACTGGCGCAAAGCTCTGAATACACCATTTTGCGAACCAGCGGGCTAGGCCCATGGCTTGCTTTGAAAACACTGCTTTTGCTCGGCCTAACCTTTGTTGTCTTGACCTTCGCCATTGGAGACTACATCTCGCCTCTGGCGGACCGCACGGCACAACTCCTCAAGGCGCGTTACACCGGGCGCATCACGATCGGTCAAACAGGGGTGTGGTTGAAAGAAAAACAAGACTTTGGGCAATATGCCGTCAACGTCAGCGAACTAACTCCAGACGGTCACCTGCGCGGTGTACGCATCTTTGAATTTGACAACCGGGGCCAGTTGCGTTCAATGATGCAAGCCGAGACAGCAACCATCAACGAAGACGATGCCTGGGTGCTTCACGACGTCCGTCGCACAGAGTTCCCTTTGCAGGGAGTAAACACGGGCCAAGTTGAACGTACACAAATGGCTAGCCTTCGCTGGCCAAACCAAATTAGCTCGGAAATGGTGTCGGTGTCACTGCTCAAGCCTGAACGTATGAGCACGCTCGATCTTTTTCAGTACATTCAGCACCTGAATTACAACGCCCAGACATCTCAACGGTATGAAATTGAACTCTGGAAAAAGGTTTTTTACCCTTTGAGTTGTTTGGTCATGGTGGTACTTGCGCTCCCGTTTGCCTATTTGCACTTTCGTTCAGGCAGCACCACCAGCTATGTGTTTGGTGGAGTCTTGGCTGGCATCAGTTTCTTTTTGTTGAACAACGTGTTTGGTTACATCGGCAACCTTCAAAGCTGGCAGCCTTGGTTAACTGCCGCGCTTCCAGGGCTGATTTACTCAATCATTTCTCTTACAGCGTTCAGCTGGTTGGTCCTCAGACGTTGATTTTTTTCTCTTCCCGGTTACATCCTTGAAATTGGAGCGACATCATGAAGGCAACAGTTCTATTTGGCCACGGTTCACGCGACCCTGCCTGGCGCATTCCCATAGAACGGGTGGCCAAGCGAATGCTCGAAATTGATGCCGATTGTCTTGTGCGCTGCGCATTTCTGGAACTGACCGAGCCTGATTTGAATGTGGTTAGCGCCGAGTTGGCTGCGGCAGGTGTTATGCAAATAACTATTGTTCCCATGTTTTTGGGTGTTGGGCGCCATGCACGAGAAGACTTACCGCTGTTGGTCACCGAGCTGCGAAATACTTACCCGACGATTGCATTTGTTTTGCGTCCCTCCGTGGGTGAAGACCCTGGTGTGATTGAAATGTTGGCAAACCTGTCGCTCACAGCGCCGTGCTCTTAAGCTGGCGCGCCATGGTCTGAACATCAACACCTTATGAATTTGCATCAGTTTCGATTTGTCCAAGAAGCCGTTCGGCGAGACCTGAACCTGACCGAGGCGGCGAAAGCGCTTCATACTTCTCAGCCAGGTGTGTCCAAGGCCATTATTGAGCTGGAGGAAGAACTCGGCATTGATATTTTTGCCCGGCACGGCAAAAGGCTCAAACGAATCACAGAGCCGGGCCAACAGGTGATCAAAAGCATTGATGTGATCATGCGTGAGATTGGCAACCTAAAACGCATTGGAGAGCAATACAGTGCCCAAGACAGTGGAACACTGTCCATTGCCACCACGCACACACAAGCACGGTACGTGCTGCCTGAACCTGTGGCCAAGTTGCGTAAGGCCTACCCCAAGGTTAACGTTAGCTTGCACCAGGGGTCGCCAGACCAAGTGGCAAGAATGCTGATTGATGAGGTTGCCGAAATCGGCATAGCCACCGAGGCCATTGCAGGTTACGACGAATTGGTCACCCTACCCTGTTACGAATGGCAGCACGTTCTGGTGTTGCCAACCGGGCATCCACTCTGCACCAAAGAGCACCTTACTTTGGAAGACATTGCGGTTGAGCCACTCATTACTTATCACCCTTCCTACACAGGTAGAACCAAAATTGACCATGCGTTTGCCATCCGCAAGCTGGAGCCGCGCATCGCGCTAGAAGCGATTGACTCCGACGTGATCAAAACCTACGTCAAGCTAGGTTTGGGTGTTGGCATTGCAGCGGAAATGTCGGTTCGTGATGTGATCGACAACGAAACCCAGTCCGGCTTGGTGGTACGGCCAGCCGGGCAGCTTTTTGGTCAGAATGTGGCGAGAGTTGCCTTCAAGCGAGGTGCCTACCTGCGGAATTTCGTCTACAAATTTGCCGAGTTGGTCAGTAGCCGACTGGACCGCAATCTGGTCGCACGGGCCATGACCGGCCAGGTTAATGACTATGAGCTGTGAGAAAGCCTCAAAATGAACCCCCTGGTATCCAAACTTCCCAACGTCACCACCACCATTTTCTCGGTCATGTCAGCGCTTGCTGCCGAGAAGAAGGCTGTCAATCTGGGGCAAGGTTTTCCAGATTTTGACTGTGACCCGGCATTGATCGATGCCGTAACCTGGGCCATGAAAAGCGGCTTTAACCAGTACCCACCCATGGCGGGTGTCGGCGTGTTGCGTGAGGCAATTTCTTTGAAAATTGCAACGTTGTATGGGCACCAATACGCAGCAGATACCGAGATCACTGTGACGGCTGGCGCGACTCAGGCCATACTTACGGCTATTTTGGCTGTGGTGCACCCAGGCGATGAGGTCATTGTGCTGGAGCCTTGTTATGACAGTTACGCGCCTAATATCGAACTGGCAGGGGGTACCGTTGTTCGGGTGCCACTTACGCCGGGTACCTTTCGCCCAGACTTTGACCGTCTTACCGCTGCACTGTCGGAAAAAACCCGGGCCATCGTTGTCAACTCACCCCACAACCCTAGCGGCGTAGTTTGGACAGCTGAAGAGATGCAGCAGCTTGAAGCAATTCTCCTGCCCACTGAGGTAATCCTCATCAGCGATGAAGTTTACGAGCACATGGTTTTTGATGGCAAGATGCACCAAAGTGCTGCCCGCTTTCCGGGCCTGGCAGAACGGGCCTTTGTGGTGTCAAGTTTCGGAAAAACATTTCATGTCACTGGCTGGAAAGTGGGCTATGTCGCTGCACCGGCGGCCTTGAGCCACGAATTCCGAAAAATTCACCAGTTCAACGTGTTTACAGTAAATACACCGGTTCAATACGCGCTCGCGCATCACATGGAAAACCCCGCCACTTATTTGGGGCTACCCGATTTTTACCAGCAAAAGCGAGACCTGTTTCGCTCTGGATTGAGCCAGACGAGGTTTAAATTACTCCCTTGTGAGGCAACTTATTTTCAAAGCGTCAACATTGGCGATGTGAGTGCGCTGAATGAGTCCGACTTTTGCCAGTGGCTGACCTCAGAGGTCGGGGTGGCAGCCATACCAACTTCGGCGTTTTACGGTGACGGCTTTGACCAAAAAATTGTTCGTTTCTGTTTTGCAAAAAAAACGGAGACTCTCATTTCCGCACTGACAAAACTAAAAAATCTGTAGCAAATAAAGCCCTGCCATTCACAACACAGCGAGGCAATTACGCTTCGAATTCGGGTTTACCCTGAACAAAAAGGGTCAGGCCTGACTTTTAAGTCATTTTCAGTGTGGGTTACCTAATCTGTAACTAGAGAGACTGGTTGAGCTGGTATTTCGGGTCACGCGCCTTAGAATTATTTGGCATCTTCTATCAGTCAAAACCATTGGGAGACAGTATTGAACACAACGCCAGCTGGTCTGGAGCCCTTGAGCGGCCTGGACGGGACATTTTTAAACCTTGAAACACTGGCCACCCCCATGCATGTGGGGTCACTTCATGTGTTTGAGGTGCCCGCTGGTTACCAAGGTGATTTTGAAGGGGCTGTGCGAACCATGATGGCCCAACGCATGGTGCCGGTACTGCGGCGCAGGCTGGCCGCCATGCCCTTGCACATGGCCAACCCCGTTTGGTTACAAGGTGATGTCGATCTGGGGCGGCACATTGAACGTATCCACATTCCAGCCCCGGGTGACTGGACCCAGTTACAGACTGTAGTTGCCAATCTGCATGCCGAGTTGTTGGACCGGAGTCGTCCGCTTTGGATGCTCTACGTTCTGGAAGGGCTGGTCACCGGTGAGAAGGCCTACTATTTCAAAATACACCACGCCATGCTGGACGGCCAAGCCGGAGCCGCCTTGGCCGCAGCCTTGTTTGACACCTGCGCCAACCCGCAACCCAATGCCGATGTCACGGCGGTTTCCACCCGCATTGATCGCAAGCCTGGTGCCTTGAGTCTGGTGGCCGCAGCGTTCAGGCATGATGCCACCCAGTATGTGAAGCTGGTTCGTGATTTGCCTGGTGTGGTCCGTACCCTTGCAGGTTTAATGCGCAGTTCTGGTGGCCACACGGTTGCTGCACCGACAGAAAAGGCAGGCAAGGCCAAAGAGGGCAAAACCAACAAACCCGCGAAACGCGGCATGTCGTTTGGGCCACGGACCGCCATCAACGTCACCATTAACCGTGAGCGCGAGTTTGCCGCAGCCACTGTACCGCTGGCAGATGTCAAGGCCATGGCCTCATTCTGTGAGGCCACGGTGAACGACGTGGTGCTTGCGCTGTGCGGCGGGGCGCTTAGACGTTATCTGGCACGGCAAGGGCCTTTGCCCAAGAAGTCATTGATTGCATCTATGCCGATTTCCTTGCGCAGCAAGGGCGACACCGACTTTCATACCAAAGCCACCTTGAGCTTGGTAAACCTTGCCACCACCATCGCCAACCCCATCAAGCGCCTGCACGCAGTGCGTGGTCACGCCAATGCGACCAAAGCAATCGCTAAAGGCGCGAAATCCGTTATCCCCACTGACTTTCCCTCCATTGGCGTGCCATGGCTGATGGGCACACTGGCCTCGCTGTACGGGCGCAGCGGCTTGTCAAATGCCTTACCGCCATTGGCCAATGTGCTCATTTCAAATGTGCCTGGCCCAAGTGTTCCGCTCTATGTAGGCGGACTGCGCATGACGGGCTATTGGCCCTTGTCCATTGTTGAACACGGTGTGGGGCTGAACATCACCCTCATGAGCTACGCTGGCAAGTTGTGCCTGGGGCTGACTGCTGCGCGCTGCGCAGTGCCTGATGTCCAAATCCTGGCAGGTGATTTTTTGGGCGCTTTTGAAG
Organism: Rhodoferax sp.; assembly: GCA_044344025.1. Lineage (GTDB taxonomy): Bacteria > Pseudomonadota > Gammaproteobacteria > Burkholderiales > Burkholderiaceae_C > Rhodoferax. Next base: position 6,770 of record JBIJDQ010000022.1, on the reverse strand, counting down.
AACTGCGCAGCTGCACAATTGCGAAACCTGTCAAAACACCCAAAAAAATCAGACCAAAAACCAGCAAATCCTGAGCCGTGTAAATCTAGTCCTAAGCCCCTACCCCATGCAAATTCCATTCAAGGTTGCGCGCCACCGCCACACTGGCACACCCAAACTCCTGCATTCGTTGCTGGAGCCACGTGCCCTGATTGAGGCCGCACTGCTGCCAGCGTCTTTGCCACTGTTGATGCAAGCCCCAAAGGGTGATGGACACCCGGTGCTGTTGCTTCCCGGATTTATGGCCGATGAGAAGTCGCTGCTTGTGCTTAAAGCCTTTCTGACGCGCAAAGGCTATGACGTGCACACCTGGGGCCTGGGCCGCAACTTGGGTTTTCGCAGTAAACACGCCAGCGCCCTGCCCCAAAAAATTCGCTACCTGAACTACATTACCGGGCGCAAGGTCAGCTTGGTGGGTTGGAGCCTGGGTGGGGTGTTTTCATTGTATGGAGCCGAAAACTCGTTGGAGTGTGTGCGCTCCATCATCACCCTGGGTAGCCCGGTGAGCATGGATGCTGGCGGCAGCCAGTCGCCGCCAGCTGTCAAGGCGCTGTATCGGCTGGTGTCTCACCGGCTGGGCTCGGCAGCGCACGCCATGGCACCCCGTGCCAAAAGCCTGCGTGAACACCGGCGCCTGGCGGTGCCCACCAGTTGCTTGTACTCATTGGGTGATGGCATTGTTCCTCCCCAAGAGGCCACCATCGACGGTGACCCGGCCCTGCACGAAAACATTCGGGTGCCCGGCAGCCACATTGGCCTGGGGTTCAACGGCATTGTGCTGTCGGTTGTGGCAGACCGACTGGCGCAACCCGAGGGCCAATGGACCCCGTTTGTGCCCACTGGCCTGCTGGCCCAGGTGTGGCGTGTATTACCCCACGACAAAGCGGCTTGACCCACATGCCACATACCGCACAAATCCCCATGCGCCAACTCAGTGAGAGTGATGCGGCCTTTATTTACTCAGACAGTGCACACGCCAATTCCAACGTGTCGCTGTTGCACATTTATGACCAAACCACCGCACCAAACGGCGTGGTGCGGTTCAAGCAAATTCTGACCCACCTGGAAAATCGGTTGAATCAGTTGCCCGTGCTGCGCCAAAAGGTGCTGCGGGTGCCACTTGACTTGGACTACCCGTATTGGGTGGAAGATGAAAATTTCGATATTGAATACCACGTGCGCCACATCGCCTTGCCCAAGCCGGGTGACTGGCGGCAGTTTTGCATTCAAGCGGCCCGCATCCATGCCCGCCCATTAGACTTGCAGCGGCCTTTGTGGGAAATGTATGTGATTGAAGGCTTGGACAGTTTTCTGGATTTGCCTTTGGGCAGTTTCGCTGTGCTTCTGAAAATTCACCATGCTGCGGTGGATGTGACGCATGGTCACTTGATCACCACGCTGCTGCACGACTTCAGCCCCAATCCGCCCAAACCACCTCCACCCATGCCCTGGTTTCCGCAGGACCCACCCGGTAGTCTGGCGCTGATGTGGCGCGCGGGCTTTCATGCCGCAAGTTTCCCGCTGCGCATGATGGAACCCCTGACCCGTGGGCTTGGCCTGATGGCCTTGACACTCAAAACCTTCGCCAGCGAATTCTTGCACCGGCCAACCGAGTTTCCGATGACGCGCTTCAACACCGTGGTGTCACCGCACCGGGTGTTTGACACGCGCCGTTTTTCCCGAGCCGATTTTGAGCCCATTCGCGCCCTGGTCAGGAATGCGACCATGAATGACGTGGTGCTGGCGGTGTGTGCAGGTGGCCTGCGCCGCTACCTGGACCTGCAGGGTGAACTCCCCGAGAGCAGTCTGGTTGCCGCAGCGCCCATCAGTGTGCAAAACCTCAACCCCAAAGACGTGCAAGCAGGGTTTGCCTGGGCACGTGTCAGCCTGCATACCGAGTTGGCAGACCCGGTGGCCCGTTTGCAAGCCATTGCCCACACCACGGCGTCGTCAGAAGTCATGGCACAAGCACTTGGCGCACGCGAACTCACCGACATTGCCCGCCACGCGCCTTCAGCGGCCATTGCGGCCAGCAGCAAGATGCTGCGCTCGGCCTCCGCCCGTCTGGGTGACTGGGCCCCCTTGGCCAACTGCAACATCACCCATGTGATGGGGCCACAACAACCCTTGTATTTGCAGGGTGCCCGGCTCACTTACCTGTCGGCCATCATGCCGATAGCTGACGGCATGGGCCTGGTGTTTTCGGTCACCAGTTACAACGACATGATGGTCATCTCGTTCACCGCCTGTTACGAGCAACTGCCCGACCCCGAGGTGTTTGCCCAGTGCCTGCGTGACAGTTTCCAGGAGTATATGGCTCTGGCCGTTGCACCTGCGAGCACCCCCGTTGCCAAACCTTCGGCCAAACGCAAGGTCAAAAATGTGCCGTCGAAATTGACAGACTAAGCCATGCGCACCAGTGGCGAATTGCCCATTGAGTACGACACCCTAGGTAACCCCGGCGGCCCGGCCATCGTGCTCATCATGGGCTTGGGCATGCAACTTACCAGTTGGCCAGAGCCGTTTTGCCAGGCGCTGGCCGATGCTGGCTTTCGGGTGGTGCGGTTTGATAACCGTGACAGCGGCCTATCAGCCCGTGTGTTGGGTCGCAAACAATCGCCGCTGCCGCTGGCCATTGCGGCCTCCCTGCTGGGCCTTCCGGTGCGTTGCCCCTACACACTGCAAGACATGGCCCATGACGCCATCCGGGTGATGGACGCGCTGCAGATCGACCGTGCACACATGGTCGGTGCATCCATGGGCGGCATGATTGCCCAGGTGCTGGCCGCAAAATTTCCGCAACGGGTGTTGAGCCTGACCTCCATCATGTCGTCCAGCGGCAACCGGAGGGTGTCACAACCCAGCGCAAAAGCACAACGCGCGTTGCTAAGCCGCCCCAAGAATCCGCGTGACCCTGCATCGGTGGTAGAGCACCTGATCCAGGTGTTTGGCGTCATTGGCAGCCCGGCTTACCCTGAGCATCCCGCCACGCTTCGCCAACGCATTGCCTTTGGCGTGCATCGGGCCTACGACCCGGCAGGCACCAAGCGCCAATTACTGGCCGTCATTGCCAGTGGTGACCGCCGCAAACTGCTGCACACCATCAAAGCCCCCACGCTGGTCATTCATGGTGCGGCAGACCCCCTTGTGCCGCTGGCTGCCGGGCGTGACACCGCTGCCAACATCACAGGTGCGACCCTGCAGGTGATTGAAGGTATGGGGCACGACCTGCCCAGCGCCTTGCTGCCCCGTCTTGCGGCGTTGATCGTGGCCTTTTTGCAGAAAACCAGTAATTAGTCTTCAGCGACGGGGGTGGTTGGATTGGGTTGCCGCCCCAAGCGATCTGATGGCCGTTTGATAGTCCTCAAACGGTCGGCACAAAAACACATGATGATCACGCGAAGGTGCAGCGCTTACAAAAAGGCGCCGCGCAACGCACAACCTGACCCATGGAAAGAGCCGATCATGACCCCCATTCAAAGCATCTTGGCAGCCACCGATTTTTCAACAGGATCATTGGCCGCTGTTGAGCGGGCGGCCCAACTGGCACAGACACATGGTGCTTCGTTGCGCCTGTTGCACGCATTTGATGTCAGCGCCTGGCACAGTTTGCGAGGGGTATTTGACGCCCTGCGGCTGACCGTGGAGCCACCACCCGATGTTCGCGTGAAGCAACAGCTGACCGACCTGGCTGCCACCCTGGCAGCCCGCACAGGCTGTGATGTGCAGGCACGTTTCAGTATTGGCGACCCCGAAACGGCGATCAATGCCTTCGCCACGGCGCACACACCCTCACTCATTGTGCTGGGCTCCCGCGCAGAGCCCGCGCAGTTGGGCCTGGGCAGCACAGTATCAAAAGTGCTTCGGGCACCGGTTTGTCCTGTCCTGGTGGTGCGCTGGACCAATTCGCAACCTTACGACAAGGTACTTTCGGCGGTTGACATGCGCCAAGGCTCGGTCTGGGCGGCCCAAACCGCCATCAGTTTGTTTCCGGCATCGCACCACTACTGGCTGCATGCGTTTAGTCAACACCTAAGTGCTTGGGCATCCAGCAGCCATACCGATGGCCAAACCAACCAAATTCTGGATTCCGTGCAAGCCCAGGCTACACAGGATTTGTCGCAACTGGCGCAAAGCCTGTCAGGGCTTGGCGCTCACCCTGTGGCCAGTGCGGTTGCTGTTGGTGTGCCGGACCGGAGCATCGTGGCAAAGGCCGCCGAACTCCCAGCAGACTGTGTGGTGGTCGGCCACCACGGTGACAGCGCTGCGGCCCAGAACCCGTTGGGCAGCATGGCCCAACACATGCTGCACCATACCTTGCGGGATGTGCTGGTGGTTCCCTGAGGCCCGGGTACTGCGCAAGCGGCTTTACATGGGGTTCATGCGAAGGCACCACAAAATTACGGGCCAAGTTGGGCCGTGCCAGCGCAGTGAGCCAAAGCGACACCCAAACCGTCAAAGAATTGGTGGGTACAGACTTGGGGGAGCAAATGCGTACCCTCAATAAAATACTTGGTAGCTGAAGAAAAAATGCCGCGCAGTTCCTGAGGAACATGCGCAGCAAGCTACCAAATAAGTAGCAGTTTAACCAACTATCTTTTCGCAGGTGGCAAGTCCGTGCAGCTGCCGTGCGCCACTTCCGCTGCCATGCCGATCGACTCTCCGAGCGTCGGATGCGGGTGAATCGTCTTGCCGATGTCCACCGCGTCTGCACCCATCTCGATGGCCAGCGCCACCTCGCCGATCATGTCGCCCGCATGCGTGCCGACCATGCCGCCACCCAGGATCTTGCCGTGACCATGTGCCTCAGGGGAGTCATCAAACAGCAGTTTTGTGACGCCTTCGTCGCGGCCATTGGCAATGGCGCGGCCTGATGCGGTCCAAGGGAACAAGCCCTTTTTGACCTTGATGCCTTGCGCCTTGGCCTGATCTTCAGTGAGGCCCACCCAGGCCACTTCTGGGTCGGTGTAAGCCACGCTGGGGATGACGCGGGCATTGAACGCCGCCGCAGCCAGCTCTTTGTTGCCTTGCAATTCACCGGCAATTACCTCGGCTGCCACATGTGCCTCGTGCACCGCTTTGTGCGCCAGCATGGGCTGGCCCACGATGTCGCCGATGGCAAAGATGTGGGGCACGTTGGTGCGCATCTGGATGTCCACATTGATGAAACCACGGTCAGTCACAGCCACACCGGCCTTGTCGGCAGCAATCTTTTTGCCATTGGGCATGCGGCCCACAGCTTGCAATACCAGGTCGTACACCTGGGGTGCGGGTGCCGTGCCGCCCTCTTCTGCTGCGGCAAACGTCACCTCAATGCCTTCGGGCAGGGCGCGGGCACCCACCGTTTTGGTTTTGAGCATGATGTTGTCAAACCGTGGCGCGTTCATCTTCTGCCAGATTTTGACCAAGTCGCGGTCAGCGCCCTGCATCAGGCCGTCCATCATCTCGACCACGTCCAGCCGCGCACCGAGGGTGCTGTAGACGGTGCCCATTTCCAGGCCGATGATGCCGCCGCCCAGAATCAGCATGCGTTTGGGCACTTCTTTCAGGGCCAAAGCACCGGTGCTGTCCACCACCCGTGGGTCGTTGGGCATGAACGGCAGGCGCACGGCTTGGCTGCCTGCGGCAATGATGCATTTCTTGAATGAAACCGTCTTCTTGCTGCCGGTTTTTTCCTGCGCAGTGCCACTGGTTTCTTCCACCTCAACGTGGTTGGCCCCAACGAATGCGCCGTAGCCGCGAACAATGGTGACCTTGCGCATCTTGGCCATGGCGGCCAACCCCCCGGTGAGCTTGGTGATGACCTTTTCTTTGTGGCCACGCAGCATGTCCACATTGATTTTTGGCGCACCAAAATCAACGCCAAGCGGTGCCAGGTGGCTGACTTCGTCAATCACGGCCGCCACATGCAGCAGCGCCTTGGAGGGAATGCAACCCACGTTCAGGCACACGCCGCCCAGTTGGGCGTAGCGCTCTACCAGAATGACTTTCAAACCGAGGTCTGCCGCTCGGAAAGCCGCCGAGTAGCCGCCAGGGCCTGCACCCAACACCAGCAAATCACAGTCCAGGTCCGCCGTGCCGGCAAAACTGGCTGCAGCAGGTGCTGTAGCATTCGCAGCAGATGCTACTGATTGTGTAGCTACTGGTACTTGTGCAACGGGCACTACAGCCTCATTTGGCTTGGAAACTGCCGAATCTGAGCTTTCCAGCAGTAAAACCACGGTGCCTTCACTGACTTTGTCGCCCAATTTGACCTTGAGCTCTTTCACCACGCCGCCGTGGCTGCTGGGGATTTCCATGGACGCTTTGTCAGACTCCACGGTGAGCAGGCTTTGCTCGGGTTTGATGGTGTCGCCGGGCTTGACCAGCAGCTCGATCACGGTGACTTCGGCGAAGTCGCCAATATCGGGGACTTTGATGTCGATAAGTGCCATTTGTCTCTTTCTAATTACTTTGAAAAATCTGTTCGTTGTGCATGCGCTGACGGTATTTACCCGCTGGGTGCGCCGGGTCTCCAACTACGCGAATGTCCCCCGGTTTGGGACAAGCCCAAACCTCCTCCTTGATTTCGCTACGTTGGACACCCAACTCACCCAGCTAAGCGTTGCGGTCAATCCCTGCCAGGGGAACAAACAACATGACGCTTAGAGCAATACCCGGCGGAAGTCGCCCAGGATTTGACCCAGGTACACATTGAAGCGGGCCGCAGCGGCGCCGTCAATCACGCGGTG
>JBIJDQ010000275.1:0-3979 GCA_044344025.1 Rhodoferax sp. | reverse complement strand
CTCGGCTTCGACGTTGTCCACAATGCCCAGGCGCAGTGCAATGGCGCGCGCCGTGGCCGGGTGGTCGCCAGTGATCATCACCGGGGTGATGCCTGCGGCCATGCACTCACGCACGGCCTCTGCGGCTTCGGCGCGGGGTGGGTCCATCAGGCCAATCAGCCCGATCAGGCACAGTTCGCTCTCAGCAAGATCTTGGTTGGCACTTGCAGCAGGCAACTGGGCATGGCTGCGCCGCGCCAGCGCCAGCACCCGCAAACCGCTGGCCGCAAGCGTGTCGGCCCGGGTGAGCCAAGCGTTGACATCAATCGCCGTGGGTGCTGCGCCTTCAGTACCAGGCCACAGGGCCACACATTGGGCAATCACAGACTCTGGCGCGCCTTTGGTGTAGGCCACAAAACCTCGCGGTGCGCGGTGAAACGTGCTCATGCGTTTGCGCACGGCATCAAACGGGTACTCCATCGCCCGGGGCCACCGGGCATCAAGCACAGTTTTGACCACACCAGCGTTGGCAGCCACCTCGGTCAGCGCGGTCTCGGTCGGGTCGCCTTGCCAGCCGCCATCGGGCGTGGCAGACGCATCGTTGCACAAGACGGCAGCGCGCAGCAACTCGGCGTAGCGGGTATCCGGCGGTGCAGCACCCGGCGTCCAACTGAGCGGCTCACCCTGGCTTTGCGTGACGAGGCACTCGGTTTGCATGCTGTTTTGCGTCAGGGTGCCGGTCTTGTCAGAGCAGATGTAAGTGACCGAGCCCAGTGTTTCGACCGAGGGCAGGCGGCGAATCAGCGCATTGACCGACACCAGTCGGCGGGCACCCAGCGCCAGCAACACCGTGACAATCGCTGGCAAAGCCTCGGGGATAGCCGCCACAGCCAGACTGATGGCGGTCAGCACCATCACCAAAGGGGCTTCGCCACGCAACACGCCCACCACAAAAATCACCAGGCAAATGCCCAACACCGCCAGTGCCACCCGTTTGCCAAAGGCCGCCAGGCGCAACTGCAGCGGTGTGCTGCGGTTGCTGTTCTGGTCCAGCAAGCCCGCCACTTTGCCCAACTCCGTGGCCATGCCCGTGGCCACCACCAAACCATGACCACGCCCGTGGGTGGCGGTGGTGCCCTTGAAGGTCATGTTCAGGCGGTCGCCCAAGGCGTGTGCCGCCCCTTGCAACACGTTGGCGTGTTTGTCTACTGTGACTGACTCACCGGTCAGCGCTGATTCATCCACCTTGAGTTGCGCTGTCGTCAGCAGGCGCAAATCCGCTGGCACCTGGTTGCCGGCTTCCAGCAACACGATGTCACCCGGCACCAAGCAATGGGCTGGAACCTGCTGCACCTGGCCGCTGCGCAGCACGGTGGCTTGTGCAGCAGACAGGCGCTGCAGCGCGGCCAGCGCCTGGTCTGCCCGCCAGGACTGCACCAGACCGATGGCGGCGTTAAGCAACACAATGACCAAAATCACCAGCGTGTCCACCAGGTCACCCACCACGCCAGACACCACGGCTGCAGCCAGCAGCACCAGAATCATGAAGTCACTGAACTGCTCCACCACCAGCGCCCACAGGCTGCGGCTGTTGGCGCTTGGCAGTTCATTGGCACCAAATTTGAGCGCCCGCTCGCTCACCTGGTGGGCCAACAAGCCCTTAGCGGGGTCTACCTCCTGCGCTCGGGTTAGCTCGTGCGCATCACGCAGGTGCCAATCATCAGGCGTTTGGGCCAGGGGTGGGGGGTGCTCAGTCGGCATGAAAAGGCAATGTGTAAGCGTTCGGCAGAGGCGTGCCAAGAAGGAATTTCATTTATAAGGCAGTCAGGGTGGTGTGGCGTTGACCAACGTCATGATCGACCCCACCCCAAGTGGCGTCTGTGCGCCAGACCACCCATAAAAAAACCCCGCATTGCGGGGTTTTTTGGAGTGAACGAGGGGTTTGGTGCTTACAGCTTTTGTGACTGCATGAAGCTGTCGTATTTGGCTTCAGTGAAGCGGAACCACAGGTTCTGTTCTTTGCGGAAGGCAGAGTAGTCGTCGTAAACCTTTTTCCAGTTGGGGTTCTTGGCGCCCACTTCTTCGTAAAGCGCCATGGATGTCTTGAAGGCCAAGTCGAGCACATCTTTGGGGAATGGCAAGACCTTGACTTTTTGGCCCACCAGCGTTTTCAGGGCACCAGGGTTGCGGGCATCGTACTTGGCTTGCATTTCAGTGTGGGCAAACGCTGCAGCGGCTTCCACAATGGCCTTGTACTCTGGCGACAGGCTCTCGAAAGCCTTGTTGTTGATGAACACGTCCAGCTGTGGACCGCCCTCCCACCAACCGGGGTAGTAGTAAAACGGAGCCACCTTGTTGAAGCCCAATTTCTGGTCATCATACGGACCCACCCACTCGGCTGCGTCAATGGTGCCTTTTTCCAGCGCCGTGTAGATTTCGCCGCCAGGAATATTTTGTGGCACGCCGCCCATGCGCTCAAGCACCTTGCCGGCAAAACCGCCAATGCGCATCTTCAGACCCTTGATGTCCGCCACGCTCTTGATTTCCTTGCGGTACCAGCCGCCCATTTGGGCACCGGTGTTGCCGCAAGGGAAATTGACGATGTTGTACTTGGCGTAAAACTCGCGCATCAGCTTGCCACCGTTGCCCTGGTACATCCAGGAGGTCATCTGGCGGCTGTTCAGGCCAAAAGGAATGGCGCAACCAATGGCAAAGGTTTCGTCCTTGCCAAAGAAGTAATAAGGCGCGGTGTGGGCCATTTCAACTGTGCCGTCTTTCACTGCGTCTACCACGCCAAAAGCGGGCATCAACTCGCCACCGGAGTGCACGGTGATGACAAACTTACCACCAGACATCTCACCCACTTTTTTGGCAAAGGTTTCAGCAGCACCGTAAATGGTGTCAAGCGCTTTGGGAAAGCTAGAAGCCAAGCGCCAGCGGATAGCGGCACCTTGGGCATGCACTGCGGGTGCAGCACCTGCGGCCAATACGCCGGCGATACCAGCGTTTTTGATTACGGAACGACGATCCATCGATTTACTCCTGGGGTTATGAATTGACTAGCTCACCCAAGCCGTCAGGCCGGGCAATGACTGTAAAGAGTCAGCTAGTATTCTATGAACTCACCCATGTGTTTAGCTGCGGGTTTTCCCTTGAGAAACCAGGCATTTAGCCCACAATTCAGCCTGCAGCAAGCCTTGTTTCGAGCTGATGCAAAACGGCTCACAGCACCACTGAAAAAATTTCAAATTACAGCAAAAACCGCTTTCGCACGGCGGCTTCTATTCCTGGCGCATCCAGGCCTTGCAAGGCCATCAATTTGACCGGGTCACCGTGCTCAATGAAGGTGTCGCTCAGACCCAGCTGCAACAGCGGCTTGACTACCCCCGCTGCCGCCAGCGCCTCCAGCACGGCGCTGCCAGCACCGCCCATCACGGCACCGTCTTCGACGGTGACCAGAGCCTCGTGACTGGCGGCGATGTGCAACAGCAACTCGGTATCAAGGGGCTTGGCCCAACGCATGTTGACCACCGTGGCATCCAGGTTTTGCGCAGCCGTCAGGGCCGGGTAAAGCAAGGTGCCAAACGCCAGGATCGCCACCCGCTGGCCTGTGCGGCGCACCTCACCCTTGCCCAGCGGCAAGGCATCCAGCGTGCAGGTGGCTTGCACACCGGCACCAGCGCCGCGCGGGTAGCGCACCGCCACGGGCGTGTTTTGCGCGTACGCCGTGCTGAGCAGCATGCGGCATTCGTTTTCATCAGCCGGGCAAGCCACACTGAGGTTGGGAATGCAGCGCAAATAGGCCATGTCATACGCCCCGGCGTGGGTGGCACCGTCGGCCCCTACCAGCCCGGCGCGGTCCAGCGCAAACACGACGGGCAGGTTTTGGATGGCCACATCGTGAATCAGCTGGTCATAGGCGCGCTGCAAGAAGGTGGAATAAATCGCCACCACAGGCTTCAGCCCCTCGCAGGCCAGTCCGGCGGCGAAAGTCACCGCG
>JBIJDQ010000276.1:0-3979 GCA_044344025.1 Rhodoferax sp. | reverse complement strand
TGGGCCCAGATGACCGGGCGCAAGGCCACCCACTGAAGCGGGTACAAGGCAGTCGCCACCACAGAACGCAATGGCTGGGTGACCTGAAAGCGCCGGTCCGCCACCATCAGCAACACCGCCAGGGCGCTGAAAAAAACCAGCTTCGACAGGGCTGACGGGCCCTGCCGAAAGAAGGGTGGAGGGGTTCCGTCCAGCGTACCAAGTGGCATCGCTGCGCTGTCCGCTTATTCGTTGGTGAAAATGGAGCCCAGGCGGTCCATCTGCTCCAGCGCCATGCCGCAACCACGCACCACGCAGGTCAACGGGTCTTCGGCCACAAACACCGGCAGGCCGGTTTCTTCGGCCAGCAGACGGTCCAGGTCCCGCAGCAGGGCACCGCCGCCGGTGAGCATCATGCCGCGGTCGGCAATGTCAGCGCCCAGTTCGGGTGGGGTTTGTTCCAGCGCATTTTTCACGGCCGAGACAATGTTGTTGATCGGGTCGGTCAGAGCTTCGAGAATTTCGTTGCTGGAGATCGTGAAGCTGCGCGGCACGCCTTCAGACAGGTTGCGTCCGCGCACTTCCATTTCACGCACTTCGCTGCCCGGGAATGCCGAGCCGATGTTCTTCTTGATGTTTTCCGCTGTGGGTTCGCCAATCAGCATGCCGTAATTGCGGCGGATGTAGTTGATGATGGCCTCGTCAAACCGGTCGCCACCCACTCGCACGCTGCCCTTGTAGACCATGCCACCCAGCGAGATCACGCCCACTTCGGTGGTGCCGCCACCAATGTCCACCACCATCGAGCCCTTGGCCTCTGACACCGGCAAACCGGCACCAATGGCCGCAGCCATGGGTTCTTCGATCAGGTACACGTCGCTGGCCCCGGCACCCAGGGCCGATTCGCGAATGGCACGGCGCTCAACCTGGGTGGAGCCACAGGGCACACAAATGATGATGCGCGGGCTGGGACGAAAGATGGAGCGTGGGTGCACCATCTTGATGAATTGCTTGAGCATTTGCTCGGTGACGGTGAAGTCGGCAATCACGCCGTCCTTCATGGGGCGAATGGCTTCAATGTTGCCCGGCACCTTGCCCAGCATGGCTTTGGCTTCTTTGCCGACAGCCTGAATGGTCTTTTTGCCTTGGGGGCCGCCCTCGTGGCGAATGGCAACAACGGACGGCTCGTCGAGCACAATGCCCTTGTCGCGCACGTAAATCAGGGTGTTGGCGGTGCCAAGGTCAATGGCGAGGTCAGTTGAAAAATACTGACGAAATGATCCGAACATGGGTAAATCCTCTTGGGCACAGGGGCGCTTCGGCCCGCATGTCACCCGGTAAAGTTGTCAAAATGGTGGTTTTTGGCGAAAACTAACGCCGGTGCACAGTGCTGCGCAAAGGCAGGATAATACCCCATCACCTGGGCAAAGCCACTCTGGCAGCTGTGTCCAAGCCTTGTTTTACACCCTGTTTCGATTGAATACCCATGTCACTTTCTTCCGCCGATATTGACCGCCTGGCCCATTTGGCCCGCTTGGGTCTGGCCCCCGCTGAGCGCGAACGCCTGCAACTGCAACTTAACGGTTTCTTCACTATTGTGGAAAAAATGCGCGCTGTCGACACCAGCGGCATCACCCCGCTGGCCCATCCTACTGACATCATGGCTGATGTGGCGCTGCGCCTGCGCGACGATGTGGCGGCCGAGGCCAACCAGCGTGAGGCCAACCAGCGCAATGCCCCAGCTCTTGAAGACGGCCTGTTTCTTGTGCCCCGGGTGATCGAGTAAAACCAACAAAACAAGCCATCATGACGCAAATTTCATCTGATCTGCACGACCTGTCCGTGGCCCAGTTGGCCACCCTGCTGGCCCGGCGCAAAGTCTCTGCGCTGGAAACTGCACAGCATTTTCTGGCACGGGGTCGCGCCCACGCTGACTTGGGCGCTTTTTTGGACACCTCTGAGGCCGTGACGCTGGCCCAGGCCCAAGCAGCCGATGCGCGGCTGGCCGCAGGCACGGCTGGTGCTTTGGACGGTGTGCCGGTGGCGCACAAAGACATCTTTGTGACCCGTGACTTTGTTGCCACTGCCGGCTCCAAAATGCTCAAGGGCTATGTTTCGCCGTTTGATGCCACCGTGGTGGCCAAGCTGGGTGCCGGTGTGCAGGGCGGCAGCCCCGGGGCGGGCATGGTGACCCTGGGCAAGCTCAATTGTGATGAGTTCGCCATGGGTTCGGCCAACGAAAACTCGGCTTACGGCCCGGTCAAAAACCCATGGGACACCAGTTGCACACCAGGTGGCTCGTCGGGTGGCAGCGCCGCTGCGGTGGCGGCCCGCCTCACCCCGGCAGCCACCGGCACCGACACCGGTGGCTCGATTCGCCAACCCGCGTCGTTTTGTGGTGTCACGGGCATCAAACCTACCTATGGCCGAGCCTCGCGCTACGGCATGGTGGCGTTTGCCTCCAGCCTGGACCAGGCGGGCCCCATCGCCCGCACGGCCGAAGACTGCGCCCTGTTGCTGAGCGCCATGTGTGGCCCCGACCCCGACCGCGATTCGACCTCGCTGGATGTGCCCGCCGAGGATTTCACCCGCACGCTGAATGCCGATCTGGCTGGCCTGCGTATTGGCATACCGGCGGAGTTCTTTGGTGATGGTCTCGCACCCGATGTGCGCGCTGCAGTTGACGCAGCCCTCAAAGATTACGAAAAGCTGGGTGCCACGCTGGTGCCTATTTCGTTGCCACGCACCGAGTTGTCGATTCCGGTTTATTACATCATTGCCCCAGCTGAGGCCTCAAGTAACCTGAGCCGGTTTGATGGTGTCAAGTTTGGTTTCAGGGCCGACAAATACAGCGATCTGAACGACATGTACTTGCAAACCCGGGCCCAGGGCTTTGGTGACGAGGTCAAGCGCCGCATCATGATTGGCACCTATGTGCTGAGTCATGGTTATTACGACGCGTATTACCTGCAAGCGCAAAAAATCCGCCGCATGATTGCCGATGATTTTCAGCAGGCCTTCAAGGTCTGTGACGTGATTGCCGGACCGGTGGCACCCACCGTGGCCTGGAAGCTTGGCGGCCACGGCAATGACCCGCTGGCCGATTACCTGGCCGACATCTTTACTCTGCCCGCCTCCTTGGCTGGCCTGCCCGGCATGAGTGTGCCGGTGGGTTTTGGTGCTGGGCACCTGCCGGTGGGCCTGCAACTGATTGGCAACTACCTGTCTGAATCGCGCCTGCTGAATGTGGCGCACCGCTTCCAGCAGGCCACCGATTGGCATTTGGCCAAGCCACAAGGAGTTTGAGAATGAATGCAGCAGTACAAGAAAAAAAGTCGGCGTCCAAATCCTTGCTGGTGATGGGCTACGAGGTGGTGATCGGGTTTGAAACCCATGCCCAGCTCTCCACCCAATCCAAAATCTTCAGCCGCGCCTCCACCGCGTTTGGGGCTGAGCCCAATACCCAGGCCTGTGCCGTTGACCTGGCGCTGCCTGGCACCTTGCCGGTAATGAACAAGGGAGCGGTCGAACGGGCGATTGAATTCGGCCTGGCGGTCGGCTCGCACATCGCGCCGCGCAGCATTTTTGCCCGCAAGAATTACTTCTACCCAGACCTGCCCAAGGGTTACCAGATCAGCCAGTTTGAGATTCCGGTGGTGCAGGGCGGCGCGGTTGAGTTTTACCTGGGCGACGAGAAAAAATCGGTGCGCCTGGTGCGCGCTCACCTGGAAGAAGACGCGGGCAAGTCGCTGCACGAAGACTTCATTGGCCAGACCGGCATTGACCTGAACCGTGCCGGCACGCCACTGCTGGAGATCGTCACTGAGCCCGACATGCGTTCCAGTCTTGAGGCGGTGGCCTACGCCAAAGAGCTGCACAAAATTGTCACCTGGATCGGCATTTGCGACGGCAACATGCAAGAAGGCTCGTTTCGCTGTGATGCCAATGTGTCGGTGCGAAAACCCGGTGCTGAGCTTGGCACGCGCCGCGAGATCAAGAA
>JBIJDQ010000274.1:0-3980 GCA_044344025.1 Rhodoferax sp. | reverse complement strand
CTCGCCGCACTGGCCAAGGCTGGCGTGGTCTTCGGTGTCATGGAGGCCGCTGTGGCCCAGGCCTGCGTGGCAGGGGCGTGCAGCGCGCTGGTGGTCGCGCGGGGGCAGCCGCCACAAGACGGGCAGGACGCAGCGTTTGAAGCCCTGATTTCCGACACGGTAGACCGCGCGCCCAAGCTCAATGAGCAGGGGCTGATTGATTACCGTGAGCACGGCGACATTCCGGTGGTGGCCGCTGGCACCGCGCTGATGCGCCGCACACCGGCCACCCTTGGCGTGCCTGGCAAAACCGTCAAAGGACAGGTGCTGGCCGCCCTGGCCGGGCACGACGCCGGTTTTGCCACCAAGCTCGATGGCGCTGAAATCTCTGCGGCAGATGCCGATGTACTGGTCGCATCGGTCAGTGGCCAACCCGTTCGGGTCACGGCGGGGGTCATGGTTGAACCGATCTTGCGTATCAAGGAAGTCAACATGGCCACCGGCAACATTCACTTTGACGGCACGGTGCACGTGTCGGGCGAGGTCATTCAGGGCATGAAGGTGCAAGCCAGCGGCGACATCGTGGTGGACGGCATGGTTGATGGTGGGCAGCTCGACGCAGGAGGCAACATCCAGGTTGCCGGTGGGCTGATCGCCCACGCCAAATTGCATGCCGGTGGCTCGGTTACCGCACGCTTTGCCGAGGGTGTGCAAATCACCGCCGGTACCGTAATCGTGATCGGTGACATGGTGATTGACTGTGACCTCCATTCCCTCAACCAGATCATCATTGGCAGCAATTCACCCAAACGAGGCCGCCTGGTGGGCGGCACCACCGCCGCAGCGCTGTTGCTGCGCGTGCCGCTGCTGGGCTCAAACAAAGCGGGCGTCACCAAAGTGGTGGTCGGCACCAACCCCGAGCTTGAGGCCCGTTATGCCGCATTGCTAGCCCGCATCGAATCAGAAAAAGCGGTTGAAGCCAACCTGGACAAGCTGATCAAGCAGCTCAAAGCCATTGGCGACCCCAAGCACATGCTGGACCGCGTCAAGGCCTCACGACAACACGCGGTGCAGGTGTGGGGCCAGTCGCTGGCTGAAAAACAGACCTTGGAGCATGAACTTGAACTGGCCTTGAGCGCCCGGGTCGAGGTCAGCCTGGGGGTTGAAGGGGCGGTCGACCTGATGTTTGGCCACAAACCCGTGACCTTGCGCCGCGAGTTTGAGGCCGCTTTGGCGCTCACGGAAACTGACCCACCAGTGCTCACTGGAATTGACCCAGTGACTATGGCTGGGGACGGTTGAATCAGGCGATAAGAGCGAGCCCGATAGCCAACTCACCGAGGGGCGAGGCAAAGCTACGGGCACAGGGTCGGCCAGAGCTGCGCGATGGATGCTTACGGCGGCGCGTACGCTTGGGGTCATTGAGCCATTGATTGAATCAATGCGAAGTTCAAACACGCGGGGCGAGCCCGGTCTGAGCGACAGACATGTACGAAGTTGTGATTTGCGACTAAACCGGCACCGCTGCAAGTGACGTGCAGATTTGGGTGTAAAACGCTGGTGAAGACAAGAAGACGGGCGCGCCAACCCAATTGAACCCAAACAAGCTATTTTGGATAGCGCGCCCCACCGTGTACAAGCCACGAGTGCGCACCAATTATTGATGATGCGGCGATCCATGTCCAGTGCTGTGGACACCAGGATCTTGCATCCATCAAGCAGCGTTCATTCGGGGCATCAACAGGAGCGCTGCAATGCAAGCTGCATTGAGCAGTGGGCGCATGCTGCAATGTGCGTGCTGCGGCCAAGAAGTTCTGGTGTGCGCACATTGCGACCATGGCCAACGTTACTGTAGCGCAGAGTGCCGCAAACAGGCACGACTGGCCAGCCAGCGCAGCGCCTCTGAAACCTATCAGAACAGCCGAACTGGGCGCCGCAATCATGCCCGTCGCCAAGGATGCTTGCGAGCGCGGCAGCGTCAACGCCAGCAAGAACAACCGCTGATCCAAAAAAATAGTGACTCATTAGGGCCTTCCCAAGAAGCCCTTGCGGGTGATTTACTAGGGCCACGGCTCGATGTGAAGCCACAGGCAGCGTCCAAACCCACACCAGCATGGCATTGCCACTGGTGCGCCCGCCCGGTGGCGAGCGGGATTCGCCGTAGTTGGCTGCTGCGTGCAACGAGTGAGCCGATTTTTGACCCCTGACAAACAGACAAGGAATTCACCTGTGAGCAGTCTCCCTGAGAGCCAGAGCAGCAACACCCCTGACATACACGAGCAGGACGTGGGCGCTTACGTTGGCGCAAAGCAAATCGACTTACACCGCCTGGAACTGCGCTTTGAGGCCACCCGCATCAGCGATGCGGCGGCAGTACAGCGACTGGCTGAATCAATACAGACAAGCGGACAACTGGTGGCATGCATTGCCGCTGGCGACCAAGACAGCGGTGCGCTGGTACTGATGGACGGCTACCGGCGCGTCAAGGCACTCAAACGACTGGGCGCAGACACCGCCTTGGTGCAATGCTGGCACTGCCCGGTGGGGCCAGCGCTGGCACAGATGCTGGCCCACTCCTTCTCGCGGGCATTTGACCCCATGGAGGAAGCACTCATGTTGCGCGAACTGATTGACTCCCTGGGCCTGAGTCAACGCGAAGCGGCACGCCAATGCGCCCGTGATGTCAGCTGGGTCCAGCGCCGACTGGTCCTGCTGGCGGCTTTGCCTGCAGACCTGGTGCAAGCGGTGCGCAATTCACAGGTATCGAGCTGGGCTGCAGCGCGCATTCTGGCCCCGTTGGCGCGCGCCAACAGCGAGCATGCCAGCCAACTGCTGGCGAGTTTGGCGGCCAAGCCATTGAGTACGCGTGAACTACAAGCCTGGTTTAACCACTACCAAGCCTGCCAACACACGCAACGCCAACGCATGGTGGATCACCCACACCTGTTTATCGAAAGTCTCAACGAGAAACAAAGCGAGCGCACGGCCAAAGACCTGCGCGCTGGCCCTGAACGGGAGGTGGCAACTGAGCTGGGCTACCTGCAGGCCCTGCTTAGGCGTGCACACCGGCGCCTGGTACCACTGAACGCCCCGCTGGAGCCTGCCTTGAAGGGGGCGTGCCAGCGCCTGCACGCAACGCTGCCCGAAGTGAGCAACGAACTCAAGCGACTGATGCCATGACCCCCATCGACATTCGAGCCAGCGTGCTGACCTTGCACCAACAGGGCACCAGTGTGCGTGAAATCAGCCGGGTGTTGCATCTCTCGCGCAACACCGTGCGAGGCATCCTGCGCGAGCCCTCACCTGCGTCAACACCTGCGTCAACACCTGAGCCCGCGATGGCTGGGCTTACCCAACAGCGTTTGACCGAAGTCTATGCCAGAGCCAAAGGCAACGCCGTGCGCATGGCGCAGATACTCGCTGACGAACACAACCTGCACCCGCCCTACAGCACGCTGACGCGCTGGGTGCGTGAGGCCGAGCTGCGCCAACCACCCAAGCGCTCAGGCGAATACCACTTTGAGCCGGGTCAGGAGATGCAGCACGACACCTCGCCACACAAGATGGAGGTGGGCGGCAAAAGCATGACTGCCCAGTGTGCCGGTCTGACCTTGGCGTACTCACGGCGTTTGTTCATCTGGTACTACCCACGATTTACCCGCTTTGAGGCCAAAGATTTCTTGTTGCGCGCAGCCCAGTTCATGGACGGCACCTGCCCGCGCTGTGTGATCGACAACACCAGCGTCATGCTCGCCGGCGGTGCCGGGCCTGATGCGGTATTTGCTCCTGAGATGGCCGCCTTCGCTCGCGCCTTGGGCTTCAAGTTCATGGCCCACAGGGTCAACGACCCCGATCGAAAGGCCAGGATCGAGCGGCCCTTTGCCTGGATAGAGGGCAACTTCCTGCCTGGGCGCAGCTTTGCGTCTTTCGATGACTTGAACGTACAGGCGCTCACCTGGTGTACCGAGGTGGCCAATGCCAAACCCAAACGCAGTCTGGGC
>JBIJDQ010000273.1:0-3984 GCA_044344025.1 Rhodoferax sp. | reverse complement strand
TGGAGTGAACCCATGAAACCCTTTATGAACGCTGACTTCCTTCTGCCTGATGAATGCTCAAGAAGGCTGTTTCACGGGTATGCGGCGGAAATGCCGATCATTGACTACCACTGCCATCTTCCCCCGGCCGACATTGCGACCAACGCCGGTTTCAGGGACATTGCCCATGCCTGGCTTGCGGGTGACCACTACAAATGGCGTGCCATGCGCTCCAACGGTGTGAGTGAGGCTGACATCACCGGCCACGAAGCCGACTACCGCACTTTTCTCGCCTGGGCCAAGACCGTGCCACGTCTGGTGGGTAACCCGCTGTACCACTGGACCCACCTGGAGTTGCAGCGCTACTTTGGCATCTCCGAGCCGTTGTGTGCCAAAACGGCACCGGCCATCTGGGAAGCCTGCAATGCCCAGATTACCCGGCCCGAGTTTGGCGCACGGTCCCTGCTCATGCGGATGAAAGTGCGTGCGGTGGGCACCACCGACGATCCGGCAGACTCACTTGAGCACCACATCGCCTACGCCGCTGTGCGCCAACCCGATGAGCCAGTGATGACACCGAGCTTCAGGCCCGATCGGGCGCTTGCCACTGACGACCTGCAGGTGTGGATGGCGTACATCGACAAACTCGGTGCTGCTGCCAACGTATCGATCAGCTCGTACCAGTCGCTCATCTCCGCGCTTGACACGCGCCATGCGGTGTTTCATGGCCTGGGCTGCCGTGCCTCCGACCATGGCCTGGCGGCACCATTTGCCACCTTTGCCACACCGCTGGCACTCGAAGCCATGTTTGCCAAACTGCTCAGCGGTGCCGCGTTGACCCAGCCCGAGGCCGATGCTTACAAGACGGCCGTGTTGCTGGATGTCGGGCGCATGAACGCCAAGCGGGGCTGGGCCATGCAATTGCATTTGTCAGCTGTTCGCAATGTCAACACCGCAATGTTCAACAAACTGGGCCCGGACACGGGCTACGACGCGGTCAATGACGAACAAATCGCGGGTCGACTCAGCGCCTTCATGAACGCCTTGCAAAGTGACGGGCTGTTGCCCAAGACCATTCTTTACTCGCTCAACCCCAATGACCTGGAGGTGTTGGGCACAGTGATGGGGTGTTTTCAGGACGGCTCCAGCCCCGGCAAGATTCAAATGGGCTCGGCCTGGTGGTTCAATGACCATGTGGATGGCATGCGCCGCCAGATGATCAGCCTGGGCAACCTCGGGTTGTTGTCGCGCTTTGTCGGCATGTTGACCGATTCGCGCAGCTTTTTGTCATTTCCCCGGCACGAATATTTCCGCCGCATTCTGTGTGGACTTGTCGGTGGCTGGATGGAAAACGGCGAAATCCCGCCCGACTTCGATACCTTTGGTGCCATGGTGCAAGACATCAGTTACCGCAATGCCAAGAACTACTTCGCCATTCCCGGCGTGAACGACTAAACACAAGGCCGACCCCATGCAACTCTGCAACAAGAATCTGACGCAACTGCCGCCTTCGGTACAGCGCCCCAGTTACGACCGCAGCCAGGTGACAAGCGCCATCGTTCACCTGGGCGTAGGTGCCTTCCACCGTGCCCACCAGGCGGTCATGACCGAAGCGGTGCTGGCATCGGGTGATTTGGCCTGGGGCATCGTCGGTGCCGGGCTGATGACCTCTGGCACCAAGGATGCCCTGACACCGCAAGACGGGCTGTACACCTTGGTCATCCGCTCCGAAGGGGCAGAGCAATTGCAAGTGGTGGGTGCCATCACCGAACTGTTGGGCGGCGAAGCCGATCTGGCCAACGCGCTGGCCCACATGGCCGCCCCCAGCACCCGCATCGTGAGCCTCACCGTGACTGAGAAAGGCTACTACCTGGATGTGGCCAGCGGGCAACTGCTGCTCAATGCGCCAGCCGTGACCGCCGACCTGGCCAACCCCAGCCAGCCCAAAACCATACTGGGCCTGATCGTTGAGGCCCTGCGCCAGCGCCGCGCTGCCGGTGTGCCGCCCTTCACCGTGCTGAGTTGTGACAACCTGCCCAGCAACGGCAAAACCGCCAAGGCCGCAGTACTGGCTTTTGCCCGTGAGGTCGATGCCGAACTGGCGACCTGGATCGGGGCTCAAGTCAGCTTCCCCTGCAGCATGGTGGACCGCATCACACCGGCCACCACCGATGCCGACCGCGCTTACGTCAATGCCCAACTGGGCATGACGGATGCCTGGCCCATCGTGACCGAAGGCTTTGTGCAATGGGTCATTGAAGACAACTTCACCATGGGCCGCCCCGACTGGACACTGGGTGGCGCGGTGTTCTCCAACGACATCGAAGCCTGGGAAGCCATGAAGCTGCGCTGCCTTAACGGCGCCCACTCCACACTGGCCTATCTGGGGCAACTTACCGGGCGCGACACCGTCGCAGATGCGATGCACATGTCCTTGATCACCGAACTGCTGGATGCCTTGTGGGCCGAAGTGCTGGAGGTATTGCACGCTCCGTCGGGTGTGGACCCGCAGGACTACGTGGTGCAGTTGAAAAAGCGCTTTCGCAACCCTGCGCTCAAACACCGCACATTGCAAATCGCGATGGACGGCTCACAAAAGCTGCCACAACGTTTGCTGGCCACGCTGCGTGAGCGTCTCGCCGCCGGTCTGCCTTCACCCGCCCTGGCCACGGCCATTGCGGCCTGGATGCACTTTGCCGTCAAAACCGCCCACACGCCGGGCGGGCTACTCAATGACCCGCTGTCCAGTGAGATCCTGCTGCAGGCGAAAATCAGCCTGCAGCCCAGTGAAATTGTGCGTAACCTGCTGTCCATTCAGAAAATATTCGGCACCGATCTGGCCCAGCATGAGGGCTTTAAGGCCGAGGTACTGGCAGGCTTTGGCGTTCTGGCAAACAACCCTGATGTCGCCACGGCATCACAGGTATCGCTGTCATCCACTTAGAAAGTAATCTCATGAAAATGACCTTCCGCTGGTATGGCGAATCCGACCCCGTCAAGCTGGAATACATCCGCCAGATCCCTGGCATCTACGGCATTGTTTCTGCCATTTACGATGTGCCGGTGGGTGAGGTCTGGCCGGTCGAGAAACTACAAGCCCTGCGTGAGCGCATCGAAGGCGTTGGCCTGAAGTTTGAAGTGGTTGAGAGTGTGCCCATGCACGAAGACATCAAGCTGGGCAAACCCGAGCGGGATCGCCTGATTGCCAACTTTGCGCAAAATATTCGCAACTGTGCGGCAGTGGGCATCAAGGTCATTTGTTACAACTTCATGCCGGTGTTTGACTGGACCCGCACCGAGATGGCCAAGGAACTGCCCGACGGCTCCTTCACGCTGGCCTTTGATGCCAAGGCGGTGGCCGAGATTGACCCGGAAAAAGGCATTTCCTTGCCGGGCTGGGATGCCAGCTATAAGCCCGAAGAACTCAAGAACCTGTTGGCCGAGTACAAGGCGGTGGATGAAGAAACCTTGTGGGCGAATCTCGAATATTTCCTCAAGGCCATCATCCCAGTGGCCGAAGAAGTGGGCATCAAGATGGCCATGCACCCAGACGACCCGCCGCGCCCCATTTTTGGCTTGCCACGCATCGTCAAGAACCGCGACGACTTGGCGCGGTTGGTGAAGATGGTGGATTCAAAAGCCAATGGCCTGACTTTGTGTTCGGGCTCCTTGGGTGCCGACTTGTGCAACAACATCCCATCTCTGGTCAAAGAGTTTGGTGGCCAGGGCCGCATTCACTTTGGTCACCTGCGCAATGTCAAGGTTGAGCCCGACGGCACGTTTTACGAGTCCACCCACAACTCCTGCGACGGCTCGCTGGACATGGCGGCCATCGTCAAAGCTTATTTTGATGTCGGTTTTGATGGCTATGTGCGGCCAGACCATGGCCGCATGATCTGGGGCGAGACCGGCAAACCCGGTTATGGTTTGTATGACCGGGCGTTGGGGGCTGTCTACTTGAATGGCTTGTGGGAGGCGGTTAGCAAGTACGCGCCGGCCAACCAC
>JBIJDQ010000021.1:0-13739 GCA_044344025.1 Rhodoferax sp. | reverse complement strand
GGCCGCAATAGCAGCCATTTGGTCGTGTGTCCAAGCCATGATCAAACTCCTTCTTTAATATGTTGAGGACAGAGCTGGTTCGCTGCGCGTAACTGCGGTCTGTCCCGCAAGGTTTCATCTTTGTTGAGGACAGAGCTGGTTCGCTGCGCATCACTGCGGTCTGTCCCGCAAGGTTTCAGCGAACAGTGCGTTTCTCAATGCGTTTTTCGGGCGAGGCATTGAGCACGATGCGGTTCACATAGATGCCTGGCAGGTGCACCGAGTCGGGGTCAAACGTGCCTACCTCAACAATTTCTTCAACTTCAACCACCGTTATCTTGCCTGCCATCGCCACAGCCGGGTTGAAGTTGCGCGCCGTGCGGCGAAACAGCAGATTGCCGCTCTTGTCGGCCTTCCAGGCCTTGACCAGCGACACATCGGGCACCAACGCGTGCTCCAGAATGTGCACATGGCCGTCAAACACGCGATTTTCCTTGCCCTCGGCCACCAGCGTGCCAACACCAGTGCGCACGTAAAAAGCAGGAATACCTGAACCACCGGCACGCAGCTTTTCAGCCAGCGTGCCTTGCGGTGTGAATTCAAGTTGTAGTTCTCCTGCCAGGTACTGGCGCTCAAACTCCTTGTTTTCACCCACATAGCTGGAGATCATCTTGGTGATCTGGCGGGTTTCCAGCAACTTGCCCAGGCCAAAACCGTCTACGCCAGCGTTGTTGCTAATCACGGTCAGGTCATTCACACCGGTGTCGCGCAAGGCATCAATCAAGGCCTCGGGAATGCCGCACAGGCCAAAGCCGCCCACGGCCAACAGTTGGCCATTTTTGACAATGCCCTTGAGGGCGTCGGCTGCGGAAGGGTAAATTTTGTTCACTCAACAATCTCCTAGTAGTAAAACTGTCGCTAGCATACTACCTAGTTTTATACGTAGTATTTCGTAGCGTACAAACCCTGCCCCCCCCGTTTCTGGCAAGGAGCTTCTTGATGGACATTGACTACCGCCTTGCGTTCGAGATGGCCCCGGTGGGGCTGGCTTTGTCGCGCAACCGCACGATGGTGGATTGCAACCGGCATTTGTGCGAAATGTTTGGTGCTACGCCCGAACAGCTCATTGGCCAGTCTTTTCAGCTGCTGTACCCCAGCGCCCTGGAATTCGAGCGCACCGGTGAGCGCATTTCGCCACTGCTGAACCGCCACGGCACCTACGCCGACGACCGCATCATGAAACGTGTGGATGGCCGCTTCAAGGGTGAAACCTTTTGGTGCCATGTGACCGGGCGCGCCCTGAACCAGGCCGCCCCGCACGAGGCCGGTATCTGGACCTTTGAAGACCTCAGTGAGCATCGCCCGGTCAAAGCCGAGTTGACCGCACGTGAGCGTGAAGTGGCGGCGTTTCTGATGGACGGATTGACCAGCAAGGAGATCGGCCGGCAGCTCAACATCAGCCACCGGACGGTTGAAATTTACCGCGCTCGACTGATGCGAAAATACAAGGCTTCTAACACCGGCGAGTTGGTTCACAAATTGCTTGCCGGTTGACACACGTTTGTCTTCTTCATCGCACCAAATGCATGATTAATGTCAACACATCAAACCCATGTCCGATCCAGAATCGGGATGGTTTTATTTCACTCTCAAGGAGCGCACACAATGGTCACCGCTAAAAAAGTCAACACCCCAAAATCCGTCGAAGTCGCTGTGGTCGCACCCGTCAAGGCAGTTGCAGCCAAGAAGACCGCGACCAAAAAATCAGCGGCCACACCAACACCCGTGGCAGCAGCACCGGTCGTTGTGCCCACCGCTGTGCCAGTGGTTGCTGCACCCGTGAAACCCACGGCATCTGCCAAGGCAAAAGCACCCGCCAAGGCAGCGGCTAGCGCAGAGAAAACCAGCACCATCGTCGCTGCAAATGCGGCACTTAGCACCGAGCAGCGCAACAACTATGTGGAAGTGGCCGCGTTTTACATTGCCGAACGTCGTGGTTTTGCACCCGGCAACCCGGCAGAGGACTGGGCTGCGGCTGAAGCCGAAGTGGACCGCCTGATCGCCTCGGGGCAGTTCGGCAACTGACAGCCTGCCAAAACTCAGCCCACAATGGCCCGCATCCAGTCGGGCAATTCAATGGCTTTTTGTTTCGGAAAATCCACCCAAATGGTGGTGGCCCCACCGGCGGCGTAAATCTGCCCCGGCTGGTCGGCCATTTCCATGGTGCCCCACGTCTCAAATGTGGTGCGCCCGGGGTCGCTGGTGTACATCTTCAACAACACATCACCTGGGTATTCCAGCTGCTTGTAGAAGTTGCAAAACGCGTTCACAATAACCGGCCCCTCGCCCAGCGGGTTGGGCATGCAACCAGCCGCACGCATCCAGTCAATGCGGCAGGTTTCCAGGTAGCGAAAATAAGTGGTGTTGTTGACGTGCCCCATGGCATCCATATCACCCCAGCGGATCGGGATCACCACCTCATAAACCAGTTTTTTGACCTCTGGAATGTCAAATTTCATTGTGTTCTCCTTCGTTTTGAACTGTTTAATGGGGCGTTGTCTGGCCACTTCCATTGGGCGGCGGGGGCTGCAAACACCTCCATTACCATCAGCGCTGCGCCTTGATTCGTAAACACAGAGCGCCGCGCCGACAAAGCCCCAAGCGCCAGTTTTTTGCCCGTACTGACCTGCCACGACTTGTCTACATGGCGTTGCAGCGGGCTTTGGCGCTTGATGTCGGTAAACGCCAAGGCCTGCCGTGAGATGCCCGAGCGTCTGAACAGCACATCGGCCAGCGGGCGGCTGCCCAAACCACGCACCGACAGCCAGGCTCCGTTGGATGCTGTGTGCGCGGTCACACTGCGGGCAAATACCAAAGGCTGCCCATCGACTCGCAGCACCACCTCACGCGCATAACCCATGCGTTGCCCATGCACCCCCAAAACACGAGCTTCGTCCAAGGTGAGTGGCTGGCGGCCCTGGGCCAGCACCTGAACACCAAACGCCTGCCCGTAAGAGACCAGACGCGCGCTCAACGACCCCGTGGCCACCAGCCAGCGGCCCAAACCGCCACGTTTTGATGAGCTGTTTTTCCAGCCCATCAGCGGTGCGCCCTGATGGAGGCAACGATACCCAGCGTGAACAACACCACCGCCAGCCACTGGGCTGTGGCGGGCCAGGCACCGTCCCAGACAAAGGAATAAAACAGGGCAAACAAGGTTTCGCTCACAATCAACTGGCCGCACAAACTGACGCTCAAACGCTGGCTGGCCACGTTCCACAAAATACTGGCTGCCCAGGCAGAACCAATACCAGTTGCTATGCAAATAATAGCTATCTGCGCTTTGTTATCAAGCACCAGAAGCTCATTTGTATCAGAACCAGCGGCCAGCCACAACAAAAAAGCCCCCACGCCTGTGGCCACACCGATCCAGTTGGCCCATTCTGTAGCGCTGACCTCGGGGTGACGTTTCAGCCAGGCTGCGTTCACCAGCGCAAACGCGGTCCAGCACAACATGGCCACCAGCGCCAGGCCCACACCCCACCAAAACTGCCCACTGCCGGCGGGCAGCAAGGCGGCCTGGCTCAAGGTGGACTGCATCATCAGTGCCAGCCCGGCGCAGGTCAGCAGCAGCCCCGGCAACAAGCCAGCCCATTGGAGGCCAGCGGGCTTGCCCAGCAACATGATCCAGATGGGAATGGTGCCAATGATCAAGGTGGGCACCTCACTGCCCGCCAATACCACCGCCTGGGCCAGCAACACGTAATAGCCCGTGGCCCCCAGCAAACTCATGCCCAACGCGGTGACCGCCTGCCGTGGTGTGGGCCAGGTGTGTTTGCGCCAGGTCAACAGCATGACCAACGCCGCCATGCCGCCATAACTGACAAATCGCCCGGCAGTCAGGTCAACCGAACTCAGGCCTGTGGTCATGCGCGGCACCACAAACACCATGCCCCACAGGGCACCCGCAGCCAGACCGGCCGCAATTCCGGTCAGCATTCAGCTCTAGACGCCAAAACCATCGTCAGCCGAGATCACCGCACCATTGATGAAATGGCTTTGGTCTGAACACAGCATGACCAGCAAGGCATCCAGGTCTTGCGGCTGACCAACCCGTTTGCGCGGCAACATCTGGATGAGCTTTTTGCCTTGTTCGTTTTGCCAATGCTCGTGGTTGATTTCGGTGTCGATGTAGCCTGGGCAAATGGCGTTGACGTTGATGCCATATTTGCCCCATTCCAATGCCATGGCCTTGGTCATCTGAATCATGGACGCCTTGCTCATGCAATACACGCCAATTTTTGGCAACACCCGCAGGCCTGCCATGCTTGCCACGTTGATGATGCGCCCACCGGTATAGGTACCAGGTGCCGACCCCTGGGCACGCGCCAACATGCGTTTGCCCACCTCTTGCGCCACAAAAAATGCGCCTTTGACGTTGGTCTCAAACACGTAGTCAAAATCGTCTTCACTCACGTCCTGAATGCGCTGGGTGGTGCTGACCCCAGAGTTGTTGACAAGAATGTCAATGGATCCCACCTCGGTTTCGGCGTGTGCCACGGCAGACTTGATCGACGCTTGGTCAGTCACATCAAGTTCGATCACATGGGCATCACCGCCCTCACCGTCAATTTGGGCGCGCAGCTCCTTGAGTTTTTCAACCCGGCGGCTGGCAAGCACCACGGCGGCGCCTGCACTGGCCAAGGTGCGGGCAAACTGGGCGCCAAGCCCACCCGATGCACCCGTGATGAACGCCACTCGGCCCGATAGGTCAATGCTGTAAGCCATATTCAAATCTCCAAATAAATAGAACGCCCGTTCTATTATGTGCAATTCATACCGAAAACCGTTTTTTCTGTTTCACAATTCAAGCTGATCACACACGCAGAACATCTACCCCCATTATCAAACGAGACGCATCATGACAAACGATGAAATCCTGGCCCAGTTTGGCCCCCGTGAATCGATGGAATACGACGTGGTCGTGGTCGGCGGTGGCCCAGCCGGTCTGTCTACCGCCATCCGCCTGAAACAACTTGCCGCTGAAAAGGGCAAAGAAGTCTCGGTGGTGGTGCTCGAAAAAGGTGCAGAGCCCGGTGCCCACATCCTCTCTGGCGCCGTGATTGACCCCAAATCCTTGACCGAGTTGTTTCCCAACTGGAAAGCCATGGGTGCCCCGCTGAATCAGCCGGTGACCGATGAGGCCATGCTGTTCCTGAGTGAGACCACCGGCTACCGCACGCCCAACATGTTCCTGCCCAAGTGCAGCCAGAACCACGGCAACTACATCATCAGCCTGGGCGCACTCACCAAGTGGCTGGGTGAACAAGCCGAAGCCCTTGGCGTGGAAATTTTCCCCGGTTTTGCAGCGGCCGAGGTGTTGTACGACGATGCCGGTGCCGTGCGTGGCGTAGCCACTGGCAACATGGGGGTCGAGAAAAATGGCGAACCCGGCCCCAACTTCCAGATTGGCATGGAGTTGTTAGGCAAATACACCGTGTTTGCCGAAGGCGCACGTGGGCACTTGGGCAAACAGCTCATTGCCAAATACAAACTTGACGAGGGTTGTGACCCGCAAAGTTACGCCATTGGCATCAAGGAATTGTGGGAAGTGGCGCCCGAACGCCACGAGCCTGGCCTGGTGGTGCACACAGCAGGTTGGCCCATGGAAAACGACACCTATGGCGGCTCTTTCCTGTACCACATGGAAGACAACAAGATTGCCTTGGGTTTCATCACCGGGCTGAATTACAGCAACCCCTACCTGAGCCCATTTGAAGAGTTTCAGCGCTGGAAGACCCACCCAAACATTCGCTGGTACCTGGAAAACGAGAAGGGTGAAGTCACTGGCAAACGCCTGGCCTATGGCGCACGTGCCATCACCGCCGGGGGTCTGATGTCGCTGCCCAAGACCGTGTTCCCAGGCGGCGCACTGGTGGGGTGTGATGCGGGTTACCTGAACGTGAGCCGCATCAAGGGCAGCCACGCAGCCATCAAATCAGGCATGCTGGCGGCAGAGGCGGCGTTTGATGCGGTGACTGCCGGGCGGCAACAGGATGAGCTGAGCGCCTACCCGGAAGCCTTTGAGGCCAGTTGGCTCTACACCGAACTCAACAAATCCCGTAACTTCAAGGCCTGGTTCAAACATGGGCTCACCGTGGGCACCCTGATGAACGGGCTGGAGCAGTTTGGTCTGAACGGTGCCATGCCCTGGACCATCAGAAGAGACAAGCCCGACCATGCGTACCTGAAACCCGCTGCCGAATGCCAACCGATTGACTACCCCAAACCCGATGGCAAGCTGACCTTTGACCGCTTGAGCAGTGTGTTCATCAGCAGTGCGGCGCATGAAGAAAACCAGCCTGCCCACTTGACACTCAAGGATGCGAGCGTGCCGGTGAGTATCAACCTGGCCAAATATGCAGGTCCCGAAGCGCGTTATTGCCCGGCCGGTGTGTACGAGTATGTCAAGAACGCGGACAACACCGACCGCCTGCAAATCAATGCCGCCAATTGTGTGCACTGCAAAACCTGCGACATCAAGGACCCGACACAGAACATTGTCTGGGTCACGCCTGAGGGCGGCGGTGGGCCGAATTACGCGGGCATGTAAAGCCAGCCAAAACACCCCAGCGAGCCCGTCCTGTGACGGGCTTTTTTTGTTGCCCGGTTTTGGCGTGATTGCAGGCAGTTAGAATTTGACCCGTCAGGAGAGAGCCAGCCCAACGAGGTGGCCGCCGAAGGCGCAGGGTTGCTGATTGCAGCAATTTGAACGCTCAGGCAAAAGGACTGACAAACGCCAGATGTCGCCCGACATGTGACGTATCCCCACTGGAGAGAGGTGGTGCGCCGCTCAACCGGCGCGCTGCCCACCGAAGGAGCAACCCGCAGCCGCTGCCAGATGTACTGGTGGCCAACCCGGCGAATCTCTCAGGTAAAGCGGACAGCGGGGGCAGCCCATGGGCCAGGTGAAAACCTGCCTATGGAACACGGTTTGCCCCTCTTTTTGTCTCATTGGAGTCTCCATGTCCGCACCTAACAGCCTTCTGAATGTCCCCCTGAATGACCTGCACATGGCCTTGGGTGCCCGCATGGTGCCTTTTGCTGGCTATAGCATGCCGGTGCAATACCCGGCGGGCTTGATGGCCGAGCACAAACATACCCGCACAGCGGCTGGCCTGTTTGACGTGTCACACATGGGCCAGTTGCGCCTGGTCGGGCCCGATGCAGCTGCAGCCTTTGAGTCCTTGATTCCGGTGGATGTGGTTGACTTGCCAGTGGGCAAACAGCGTTACGGCTTGCTGCTCAATGACGAGGGCGGCATCATTGACGACCTGATGTTTTTCAAAAAAAGTGCCAATGAGCTTTTTGTTATCGTCAACGGTGCCTGCAAGGTGGGTGACATCGCCCACATTCAGGCCCATATTGGCGAGCGCTGCCAAGTGATTCCAATGCCCGAATTTGCCCTGCTGGCTTTGCAAGGTCCGCAGGCCGTGACCGCCCTGTCTCGCCTGGCACCGGGTGTGGAAAAACTGGTGTTCATGACCGGTGGTGATTTCACCGTGGACACTGGTACACAAAAGATCAACGTGTTCCTGACCCGCAGTGGCTACACCGGCGAAGACGGATTCGAGATCTCGGTACATGAATCTGATGTTTTGGCCCTGGCTAACGCACTGTTGGCGCAACCAGAGGTCAAACCCATTGGCCTGGGTGCCCGCAACTCGCTGCGCCTAGAAGCCGGGTTGCCGCTGTACGGCAACGACATTGATGTCAGCACCACGCCAGTCGAAGCCAGCTTGCAATGGGCGATTCAAAAAGTGCGCCGTGCCGGTGGCGCCCGTGCCGGGGGGTTTCCAGGTGCTACAAAAATACTAGCACAACTCGCAGACCCGACAAGCACTACAAGCCGAAAACGTGTAGGAATGCGGGCTTTGGAGCGTATTCCAGTGCGTGAACACGTTGAATTACAAAGCCCAGCCGGTGAACGCATTGGTGAGGTCACCAGCGGTTTGCTTGGCCCCACCATTGACCAACCCATCGCCATGGGCTTTGTTCCCCACGCCTTTACCGCTCTGGGCTCACAACTGAACGCCATGGTGCGTGGTAAACCCGTCAAAATGGAAGTGGTGGCGATGCCTTTTGTACCCACCAATTACTTTCGCGGTTGATTTTTTTCTTTCTTTTTTATCTTTTTTCCAGAGAACACCCATGAGCATCAAATACACCCAAGACCACGAATGGATCAAAGTTGACGGCAATGTGGCCACCGTTGGCATCACCCACCACGCCCAAGATGCCCTGGGCGACGTGGTGTTTGTTGATCTGCCCGAAGTGGGCAAAACTTACGCCCAAAAAGATGCGGCGGCGGTGGTGGAGTCGGTCAAGGCCGCAGCTGACGTCTACATGCCGGTCAATGGCGAAGTGCTCGAAGTCAACGAAGCCCTGCGCGCTGACCCCTCGCTGGCCAATTCCGACCCGCTGGGTGCAGGCTGGTTCTTCAAGGTCAGCCTGGCCAACCCGTCTGAACTGGACGGCATGATGGACGAGACCAGCTACACCAGTTTTGCCGCTGACAGCCACTGAACAAGCCTGCGGCGCGCCGGGCGCGCTGCAGGGTTCGGGCTGAGCCTGTCGTAGCCCATTCATTTTTTACCTGTTTTGCTGGCCCTCCGACAGGCTATGGGCAAACAGTTGACCGAGCTTGCCATGCCCACTACCTCCTCTCTTTCCGCCCTGGAAAACGCCGCTGAATTTATTGCCCGTCACATTGGCATTGACCCGGACGACGAAGCCACCATGCTCCAGGCCGTAGGTGCGGCTTCGCGCGATGAACTGATGGCATCCATCGTGCCCCGCAGCATTGCGCGCAGCCAGCCGATGGACATTCCAGACCCGGTGACCGAGGCGGCCGCACTGTCCGAGCTCAAGGCCATGGCAGCCAAAAACAAGGTGTTCAAAAGTTACATTGGCCAGGGATACTACGGCACCCACACCCCCGGTGTGATTCTGCGCAACATCCTGGAAAACCCCGCCTGGTACACCGCCTACACGCCTTACCAGGCCGAAATCAGCCAGGGCCGCATGGAAGCGCTGATCAACTTCCAGACCATGGTTACTGACCTGACCGCCATGCCCATGGCCAACGCCTCAATGCTGGACGAAGCCACGGCAGCGGCCGAGGCGATGACGTTGGCACTGCGGGTGACCAAATCCAAGTCCACCACGTTTTTTGTTGACAACGAGGTCCTGCCCCAGACATTGGCAGTCATCCAAACCCGCGCCGAGCCGCTGGGCATTGAGGTCAAGGTGTGCCAGGGCGACGATGCCCTAAGCCAGGACAGTTTTGCCGTGCTGCTGCAGTACCCCGGCGTGGGTGGTGTGGTGCGCGACGATCGCGAGTGGATCAAGGCCTACAAGGCCAAAGGCGGCATGGTCATCATGGCGGCTGACCTGCTGGCGCTCACTCTGCTCACGCCCCCAGGCGAGTTGGGTGCCGACATTGCCGTGGGCAACACCCAGCGCTTTGGCATGCCCATGGGCAACGGCGGCCCACACGCCGCCTACATGGCCTGCCGTGATGAATTCAAACGCGCCATGCCGGGCCGCCTGGTGGGCGTTAGTGTCGATGCCCATGGCAACCCGGCCTACCGCCTGGCGCTGCAAACCCGCGAGCAGCACATTCGCCGCGACAAGGCCACCAGCAACATCTGCACCGCACAGGTGCTGCCAGCCGTGATTGCCAGCATGTACGCGGTTTACCACGGGCCTCAGGGTTTGAAGCGCATTGCGCAGCGGGTGGCCACCTTCACCGCCATTCTGGCTGCGGGTTTGCAGACCATGGGCTACAGCCTGGCCCATACCAGCGCTTTTGACACCCTGACCATCCACACTGGTGACGCTACAAAATTAATAGCTACTAACGCAACATCGACAAGCACTAACCTCCGATTTGTCTCAAATAATGCTCTGGGTGTCTCGCTGGACGAGACCACCACACGTGCCGACCTGCAAACACTCTGGGGCTTCTTTGCCAAACCCGGCCAGGCGCTGCCCCAGGTTGAAGATTTCGAGCAAAACACGCCCATCCTGCTGCCCCAGGCGCTGTTGCGCACCAGCGCCTACCTGAGTCACCCGGTGTTCAACACTCACCACTCCGAGACCGGCATGCTGCGCTACATCCGCCGCCTGAGCGACTTTGACCTGGCGCTAGACCGCAGCATGATCCCACTGGGCAGCTGCACCATGAAGCTAAACGCCACCAGCGAGATGATCCCCATCACCTGGCCCGAGTTTGCCAATATTCACCCGTTTTGCCCAGCGGATCAGCGGGAAGGTTACGCGCAACTGGACGAACAACTGCGCGCCTGGTTGTGCCAGGCCACAGGCTACGCGGGCATCAGCCTACAACCCAACGCAGGCAGCCAGGGCGAATACGCCGGCATGATGGCAATCCGGGGTTTTCATGCAGCGCGCGGCGAGGGCCACCGTAACATCTGCCTGATCCCGAGCAGTGCCCACGGCACCAACCCGGCCAGCGCGGCCATGGTCGGCATGAAAGTGGTGGTGACCGCCTGTGATACCAGCGGCAATGTGGACATGGCCGACCTGCAAACCAAATGTGAGCAACACAGCGCCAATCTGGCTGCCATCATGATCACCTACCCCAGCACGCATGGTGTGTTTGAGACCAGCGTGAAAGAACTATGCGCCTTGGTGCACAGCCATGGTGGGCGCGTGTATGTGGACGGCGCCAACATGAACGCATTGGTTGGCCTGGCCGCACCAGGCGAATTTGGTGGCGATGTGAGCCACCTGAACCTGCACAAAACCTTTTGCATTCCGCACGGCGGCGGCGGCCCGGGTGTCGGCCCGGTGTGTGTGGTGGAAGACCTGGTGCCTTATTTGCCAGGTGCCGGTGTGGGTGCGGTGTCAGCCGCCCCACTGGGCAATGCGGCGGTGTTGCCCATCAGCTGGATGTATTGCCGCATGATGGGCGCTGTTGGGCTCAAAGCCGCCACCGAAGTGGCTATTTTGAGTGCCAACTACATCAGCGTGCGACTCTCAAGCCATTACCCTACGCTCTACACCAGTGCCAGCCAGGACGGCAAGCCAGGGCGTGTGGCGCACGAGTGCATTCTGGATTTGCGCCCCCTCAAGGAAAGCAGCGGTGGTGTGCATGGTGTGTCTGCCGAAGACGTAACCAAACGCCTGATGGACTACGGTTTTCATGCCCCCACGCTGAGCTTTCCGGTGCCGGGCACGCTGATGGTTGAGCCCACCGAAAGTGAGACCCTGGACGAGCTTGACCGCTTCATCAACGCCATGATCGCCATCCGTGGCGAGATTGCCAAGGTGGAGCAAGGTGAGTGGCCCCAAGGCAACAACCCGCTGAGCAACGCACCGCACACTGCAGCCGCGTTGTTGGGTGAGGCCTGGGACAAGCCCTACTCACGCGCACTGGCCGCCTTCCCGGTGCCTGGCTTGAAACAGTCCAAATACTGGGTGCCGGTGGGGCGCATTGACAACGTCTATGGCGACCGCAATCTGTTCTGCTCTTGTGTACCGGTAGGGGAATGAACGGCTTACGGATCTGGCCATGACCTCACGCTTTGGCCGTGCCGTTCCGCTGCTGTTTGTCCTGCTTTGGTCAACCGGGTTTATTGGGGCGCGCCTGGGCTTGCCCCACACCGAGCCACTGACGTTTTTGCTGATTCGGTACTTGGCGGTGATTGGCCTTATGACCCTGGTGTCTGTGCTGTGGCGCGCCCCCTGGCCCACCACGCCACGGGCCTGGTTTCACATTGGCATGGCTGGCCTGTTGGTGCACGGGGTGTATCTGGGTGGGGTGTTCATGGCCATCTCAAAAGGCTTGCCAGCCGGGGTAGCCAGCCTGGTGGTGGGCGTGCAGCCACTGCTCACCGCTGTGGTGGCCGGTTGGTTGCTGGGTGAAACGGTGGTCAGGCGGCAATGGGTTGGGCTGCTGCTGGGTTTTGTGGGCGTTGGAATGGTGGTTGCGAACAAGCTTGGGGCCACTTTCGGCATACAGGCCTTGCTGCCTGCCGTTGTGGCCCTGCTCGGTATTACCGCTGGCACGCTTTACCAAAAACGTTTTTGCCCGGCCTTTGACTGGCGAACCGGCTCGGTGGCGCAGTTTGTACCCACGGCCATCATCACGGCCCTGTTGGCCTTCATGACCGAGAGTTTTCATGTGGAATGGGTGGGTGAGTTTTATTTCGCCCTGGGCTGGTTGGTGTTGGTGTTGTCGGTGGGGGCCATCAGCTTGCTGAACTGGCTGATTCGCCACAGCAGCGCCGTCAACATTGCCAGCCTCTTTTACCTGGTGCCGCCCAGCACCACCTTGCTGGCCTGGCTGCTGTTTGGCGACACCTTTTCAGGCATTGCCCTGTTTGGTATGGCGCTGGCCGTTGGGGGTGTTTACCTGGCCCGAAAATAAGGCGCACCGCCTGTTGTAATGCCTCTTTGCCAATTTGTCATAACCGCAGAGGTTTTGTTTTAAATGTCCGAACATGCCCCAAGATCTCGCAAATTCGATGTCATTCTTTATGGGGCAAGTGGCGTTGTCGGGCGCCAAACCGTGGCCTACTTTGCAAAGTCACCCCAGGTCAAAGCCACCGGTTTGACCTGGGCACTGGCCGGCCGATCCGCCGACAAGCTCGAAGCGGTTCGCAAAGCCTGTGGTGCCAGAAAAGCCGGCGTGGTGGTGGCCGAGGCACATGACCTTGCCGCCATGGATGCGCTGGCCAGCAGCACCAGCGTGGTGCTCAGCACTGCCGGGCCGTTTGCCCTGTATGGCAGCGAGTTGGTAGCCGCCTGTGTGCGCCACGGCACCCACTATGTGGACATCACCGGTGAAACGCCCTGGGTCAAAACCCTGATTGACCAGCACCACCTGCAAGCTCAGCGCACCGGGGCACGCATTATTCCGTTTTGCGGGTTTGACTCAGTGCCCTCCGACCTGAGTGCATTTTTGGCCAATGTCGCCATGAAGGAGCGCTATGGCGAACCCTCCACCCAGGTCAAGGCGGCGTTCAGCATTCGGGGTGGCTTCAACGGGGGCACACTGGCTTCTTTCTTCAACATGCTGGCCAGCGGGCAATCTGTAGCCATGGCCGACCCCTTTTTGCTCAACCCCGAAGGCACCCGCCCTGCCAACCCGCAAAGCTTTGGAGACCCGGTAGGCCCGCGCTTTGATGCTGACCTCGGCGCTTGGCTGGGTCCGTTCATGATGGCCCCCATCAACACCCGCGTGGTGCGCCGCAGTGCCGCGCTGCTGGGTTATGCGCCAGGGTTTTCTTACCAGGAGTATTTGCGCCTGGGCCAGGGTGCCACTGCCGCCGCCGCTTCAGCCGCCTTGAGTGCAGGCGCATGGGCCACGCAAGCCACGCTGCGTTTTGGCCCCCTGCGCCAACTGGCTGCCAGACTGAGCCCGCCACCGGGTTCCGGGCCGTCTGAGGCCAGCATGGACGGCGGCTCGTTTCGCTGCCAATGGGTGGCGATGAGCGCCAGTGGCCACATGGTGCGTGGCAGTGTGGCTGACCAGGGTGACCCCGGCAACCGCGCCACCACCAAAATGCTGTGTGAATCGGCGTTGGCCCTGGCCTTGCAGCCCGATGAGCTGCCGCATGCCCACGGACGCGGTGGGGTGCTGACCCCCGCCAGCGGGCTGGGCCTGGTGCTGGTGCAGCGGCTGCGCCTGGCGGGCATGACGCTGCAAATTGACCCCGTTGCCGCTTGAA
>JBIJDQ010000272.1:0-4010 GCA_044344025.1 Rhodoferax sp. | reverse complement strand
AACAAAGCGGCTTGCTTTTCTGGGTTGTTGATGAAGTAAGGCGACAGGTAGCCGCGGTCAAACTGCATGCCTTCAACCACTTCGAGTTCGCTGTCCAAAGACTTGCCGTCTTCAACCGTGATCACGCCTTCTTTGCCCACTTTGTCCATGGCATCTGCAATGATCTTGCCGATGGCTTCGTCAGAATTGGCCGAAATGGAACCAACTTGAGCGATTTCCTTGGTGGTGGTGGTGGGCTTGGAAGCCTTTTTCAGTTCAGCAATCAAGGCGATCACTGCACGGTCAATACCGCGTTTGATGTCCATCGGGTTCATACCGGCGGTCACGTACTTCATGCCTTCGTGCACGATGGCTTGTGCCAGCACGGTAGCGGTGGTGGTGCCGTCGCCAGCGATGTCAGAGGTTTTGGAAGCAACTTCCTTGACCATCTGCGCACCCATGTTTTGCAGCTTGTCTTTGAGCTCAATTTCCTTGGCCACGGACACACCGTCCTTGGTCACGGTAGGGGCGCCGAAAGAGCGCTCCAACACCACATTACGGCCTTTAGGACCGAGGGTGACCTTGACTGCGTTGGCGAGAATGTTCACGCCTTCAACCATGCGGTGGCGGGCTTCGCCACCAAAAATTACGTCTTTTGCTGCCATGTTGGGCTCCTAAATATTTAAGTGAAATTGGCTGCTGGCGCTTGGTTAGCAAGCGTAGACAGCTATTGAATTGATAACGTTGACTTGATCAGTTGAGGACGGAGCGACAGGGCGCTTCGCGCGTCTGCCGGTCTGTCCCGCAAAATCATTTGGATTCAACAACAGCGAACAGATCATCCTCTTTCATCACGAGGAGTTCGTTGCCGTCGACCTTGACGGTCTGGCCGCTGTACTTGCCGAACAACACGCGGTCGCCGACCTTGACAGCCATGGGGCTCAATTCGCCCTTGTCGTTCTTTTTGCCTGGGCCTACAGCCAGCACTTCGCCTTGATCGGGCTTTTCAGCAGCGCTGTCAGGAATGACAATGCCAGAAGCGGTGCGGGTTTCGTTTTCAACGCGTTTGACAATCACGCGGTCATGCAGGGGGCGAAGGTTCATAGGTGCTCCTATTAGGTTTGAAACAAGGGGTTTAACACTTCACAGGCACCACAACTTGCTGCAGGGTGCCTTGTAACTTTCAGAGCCATGGCCGTCAATGGACATTGTTAGCACTCGTCTCTGGTGAGTGCTAATGATAAGACCGATTCCAAAGGTTTCAAGAGGGGTGACTGGAATTGCCTGGATTTTTTTGTGCATTACCCGCCCGCCGAACCCCCTTGTCATTCCTGAGGCAAACTCGCTACCTAGATTTAACCTGCGAGTTTTCCCTTATGTTGTATGCAATTCTCAAGACCCTTCACCTGTTGTCCACCATCGTGTGGGTTGGCGGCATGGTGTTTGCCCACTTCTTTTTGCGTCCCGCACTCGGTTTGCTTGAGCCTGGGGCACGTGTGCGACTGATGCATGCCGTGTTGGGGCGATTTTTTTCGGCCGTGCTGGCCGCAGCGGCCGTTGTGTTTGTGACCGGGTTGTGGATGATTGGCCGCGTGGCCAAGCAGGCGGTGCAGGCGGGGGGCAGTTTCAACATGCCGATTGAATGGACCATCATGGCCACATTGGGCATTGTCATGATGCTGATTTTTGGCCACATTCGTTTCGCCCTGTATCCGCGTCTGGGGCGCACCGTGCAGGCGGCAGACTGGTCGGCAGGTGCGGCGGTGCTGACCAAAATTCGTGTGATGGTGGCGCTTAACCTGGGCTTGGGTGTGTTGACGGTGCTGGTGATCAGGCTGGGTGTACCAAGCTAGGGTTGCCGGTGAATCCTGACGCAGATCACCTTTGGCGTGCGCCGCGCTGGGCGCTGGCCGTATTGCTGGCGACCCTGGGCATGCTCGGCCCGTTCTCCATTGACACCTACATTCCGGCCTTTTCAGGCATTGCGGGGTCACTTGGGGCCACGCCCCTGGAGATGCAGCAAACCCTGTCGGCTTACCTGTTCGGCTTTGCCTTCATGAGCCTGTTTCATGGTGCTTTGTCTGACAGTGTCGGGCGCAGACCGGTGGTGTTGTGGGGGTTGGCCGCATTTACCCTGGCATCGGTGGGTTGTGCGCTGTCAGAGAGCATTGGGCAACTGGTTTTTTTCAGGGCCGTGCAGGGCCTGACCACTGGCGCCGGCATTGTGGTGTCAAGGGCGGTGGTGCGTGACATGTTTGCGCCGGCGCAGGCGCAGCAGGTCATGAGCCAGATCACCATTTACTTTGGCGTGGCACCGGCGGTGGCACCCATGGTGGGTGGTGTGCTGTTTGCACATTTGGGTTGGCACAGTGTGTTTTGGTTTCTGGCGGTTGTGGGCGTGGTGCTTTGGACGGCCAACTACAAGCTGCTGCCCGAGACCTTGCACGTGAACCAACGCCAGCCATTAAAGGTCAGCAACTTGTTGCAGGGATATTGGCAACTGGGGCGTGACCCGCGCTTTTTTCTTTTGGCACTGGCCAGCGGTATTCCGTTTAACGGCATGTTTTTGTATGTGCTTTGTGCGCCTGTGTTTTTGGGTGAGCATCTGGCGCTGGCGCCGACGCAGTTTTTCTGGTTTTTTGTGCTGACCATCAGCGGCATCATGGGGGGGGCCTGGGTGAGTGGGCGCATGGCGGGTCGTCTGGCTCCGAAGCAACAAATCCGGTATGGGTTTTTGATCATGTTGGGCATTGCAGTGGTCAATCTGTTGGCCAACATGCTGTTTGCGGCCCATGTGTCATGGGCCATGTTGCCAGTGGCTATTTTTGCATTTGGCTGGGCCATGATGGTGCCGGTGGTGACCTTGCTGGTGCTTGACCTGCACCCTGAGCGGCGAGGCATGGCATCAAGCCTGCAAGCCTTCATCGGGTCGAGTGCCAATGGCTTGGTGGCGGGGGTAATTTCCCCGCTGGTCATGCATTCCACCGTGGCATTGGCGGCATCGTCTTTGGCCATGTTGTCGGTGGGTGTGCTGGCTTGGGTGGGTTTGCACCGGCGCTGGCCAGACATTGGCCGGGCTATCGACCATCCGGTGGGCTAAGCGCCCGGGTTAATACGCAGGTGTTTGTAGTACCAGATCAATTCGCCGTTTCAGGCTGGCGACTGTAGCGGCATCACCTTCCGTCTGGCTATATTTGACCTGCATTCCAAGCCATGCCAGCAGGGGCCTGCGCCAGCCTTGGTTGGATGCCGTATCAACCGCCAGTGCAATATCAGAGGACTTTAGTAGCTCTTTTTTTAATAGCGAACTGGCGGCAATCAGGCGGCTCAATGGATCTTCAATCTGGCTGAGCTGGTGTTTTGCGGTGGTCGGTGTAGTCTGGCGCTGCACCTGGGCCACAAGGGGTTGGTACGCGACGGGCAGCAGCGTCAGCTCAAGACCGCTCCAGTTCCCGCTGAGGAAGTTGGCATAGGCTTGTTCTGCTGGCTTGGCATCCATCGACATCGCCAGGTAGCCGTTGCAGGGCTCAAACATCAGGCTTGCCACTTGGGTCGCGCAGCGTGCCAGTTCAAGGCGTGCCATCAGGTCAGGCCGTCCGGTGCGGGCCACTTCTGCCTTGGCTCGTGCAAATTCATGGTCGGCCACGCGGGTGTTGCCCGCCAGATAGGCAGACGAATAACTCTTAAGTGCACCAAAGGCGTTGGCTTGCCAGTCGGGTGGGGGTGGGGTGCTGGCGCAGGCGCTCAGCAGCAGGGCGGTGATGGCCATGGCCAACGCAGCGCCCGTTTGACCCACGCTATTTTTGGCCTTGACAGGCCTGCATGGGGTGCGTGAATGTGACAAGTTCATGGGCCTGGTGTGCATGGGGTAGGTCATGGCAGTTTGAGGTCGGTGTCACGCGCAAAGGGCCACTTGCGGTTGATCTCATCGGTGAGTTGGCTTAGACGGCGCAGGCTGGCTTCCACCTCGGTACGCAGGGTACCCAAGTCAGTGCTGGCAATGCGCACGTTGCTGCCAACTGCTTGTGCCT
>JBIJDQ010000271.1:0-4023 GCA_044344025.1 Rhodoferax sp. | reverse complement strand
CGACCCCAGTCGGCCAGGCCGATATCGGCAATGATGTAGTCTTGTTTGGCAGTTTTAAGTGCAGCGTTCATGGTTCACTCCAGAAATTTTTTGGGGCAACCACCGCACACGAAGATGACAGTCTCACCTCACGTGCAGTGGGTGAGCGCCGTTGTGAATCGCCGGGCAGTGCTGCCGCGGCGGGGTCTGAGCCTCACTCAGCACCGGGAATGACCCCAGTGTGAGCTGCAACGCTCCTCAGACTGGTCACAATTATAGAAGGCATCAAACTTGCATGTTTGCCCAATCGGCAACCCGCGTGCAAGCCCTTACCGTTTCGGGGTGCAAAATACCCCCTGCGCGATGCAAACCTATTCAGATTCCAAAGGAACCACCTTGATCTCTCGCTCTACCTTTTTGGCCAATGACACCAGCAACCAAATCAACGCCCATTTGCTGCACACCATTGGCGTAGAACCCCAACACGCCACGCCCAGCGACCTGATGCTGGCAACCGCCCAAGTGGCGCGCGCCCAGCTGTCCGAGCGCTGGGTTGCCACCCAGGCGCATGAGCGCAAAACCAAGGCACGCCGGGTGGTGTACTTGTCCATGGAGTTTTTGATGGGCCGCACCCTCTCCAACGCACTGGCCGCCTTGAACCTGACCGAAGGCGCCGCAGCGGGCTTGGCTGAGCATGCACAAAAGCTTGAAGACAGCACCCAGCTTGAGCCCGATGCGGCGCTGGGCAATGGTGGCCTGGGTCGCCTGGCGGCTTGTTTTCTGGACTCCATGGCAACCTTGGGCTTGCCATCTTTTGGCTACGGCATCCGTTACGAATACGGCATGTTTGCCCAGGAGATCAAGCAGGGCTGCCAAGTGGAATACCCTGACTCCTGGCTCAAAGATGGCACACCGTGGGAGTTTCCTCGTGCTGACATCACTTACCCGGTGCGGTTCGGTGGCTGGGTCAGCCACAAAAACGACCAGGCGGTGTGGCAGCACGCGGGCGAAGTCGCCGCCAAAGCCTATGACATGGTGGTCCCTGGCCATGGCACTGAAAAAGTCAGCACCCTGCGCCTTTGGAAGGCCACCGCCCCGGAACACTTTGACCTGGGCGTCTTCAACACCGGCGATTACGCCCGCGCGGCCAGTGCCAAAAACGAGTTTGAAAACATCTCATGGGTGCTTTACCCCAATGACAGCACCCCTGCCGGGCGCGAACTGCGGCTGAAACAGGAGTATTTTTTCGTTGCCGCATCGCTGCAAGACCTGGTGGCTCGCCACCTCACCGAACACCCCAACCTAAGCAACCTGGCCGACCATGTGGCCATTCACCTCAACGACACCCACCCTGCCATTGGCGTGGCGGAGCTGATGCGAATTTTGTGTGATGAGCATGGCTTTACCTGGGACGCTGCCTGGACGCTGTGCGGTAAGACTTTTTCGTACACCAACCACACCCTGATGCCTGAGGCGCTGGAGACCTGGCCGGTGTCACTCATGCAGCACGTGTTGCCGCGCCACTTGGAAATCATTTTCCGCATCAACAAGGAATTTTTGGACCTGGCCGCACGCTTTCGCCCTGGTGACCATGAGTTCCTGAAACGCCTTTCCTTGATTGACGAAAACGGCGAGCGCCGGGTGCGCATGGCCCATTTGTCGGTGGTGGGCAGCCACCAGGTAAACGGCGTGTCAGCCCTGCACTCCGAACTGCTGGTGCACACCATTTTTGCCGACTTTGCGTCGCTGTGGCCCAAGCGTTTTACCAACATGACCAACGGTGTCACCCCACGGCGCTGGTTGGCACAGGCCAATCCGGGCTTGGCGACCTTGCTCGATGACACCCTGGGCCACGGCTGGCGGCTCGACCTTGATCAACTGGAAGGCCTGAAGAGCTACCAGGACGACGCAGTGTTTCAGGACAAGTTCATGGCCATCAAACGCACCAACAAAGTGCGTCTGGCCAAACTGATCCTGAAAACCACCGGTGTGGCGGTCAGCCCGGACAGCTTGTTTGACGTGCAGGTGAAGCGCATTCACGAGTACAAACGCCAGCTGCTCAATGTGTTGCATGTGGTCACCCGCTACCAGGCCATTTTGGCCAAGCCCGACGGTACCTGGGTGCCGCGCACCGTGATCTTTGCGGGAAAAGCTGCGTCGAGCTACCAGTCGGCCAAGTCCATCATCCGTCTGATCCACGATATCGGCCTGACCATCAACAACGACCCCCGGGTTGGAGACCGGCTCAAAGTGGTTTTTATTCCCAACTATGGCGTGTCGGTGGCGGAAACCATCATGCCAGGGGCAGATTTGTCAGAGCAAATCTCAACTGCTGGCACCGAAGCCTCTGGCACCGGCAACATGAAACTGGCACTTAACGGTGCCCTGACCATTGGCACTGACGATGGTGCCAACATCGAAATCCGCCAACAAGTGGGTGATGAAAACATCTTTATCTTTGGCCTTAAGACACCAGAAGTCCGTGACCTGCGTGTGGCGGGTTACCACCCGCTGAACTATTACGACGGCAACCCGGCACTCAAGGCGGTGCTCGATGCCATTGGTGGGGGGCAATTTTCGCCGGATGAACCCAACCGCTACAGCGCCCTGATCAATTCTCTGGTGTGGGGCGGGGACCATTACATGCTGCTGGCAGACTACGCGTCTTATGTCGCCACGCAAGCACAGGTTGACGAGCTTTACTGCCAACCTCGCCTTTGGTGCCAGCAGGCCATTGCCAACGTGGCCGGCATGGGCGTGTTCTCCTCTGACCGCACCATCGGGCAGTACGCAAAAGACATCTGGCACATCACACCCGCGCCGCGTTAGCCCCTTCTGGCATTTTTTTCGGTCTTTTTCCGCCCTCAACTTAGGTTTTTATGCCGTACCCTCTCGCTTTTGACAAGATTTGTAACGCCAGCCACGGGGACCCGTTTTCCGTCCTGGGGCCGCATCACATTTCACCAAAGCTGTGCAGTGTGCGTTGTTTTTTGCCAAGTGCCGTCCTTGTTAACGTGGTGTCACCCCAAAGTAAACACCTGGCCAGCCTGACCCGGCAAGCGGGCACGGACTTCTTTGAAGGCACGGTGCCCATGGATGTCTTCGAGGCCTACCAACTGCAAGTGCAATGGGCCAGCGGCCAAAGCAGCCTGATCGAAGACCCTTACCGCTTCCCGGTGGTGCTGGGCGAGATGGATGTCTGGTTGCTGGGCGAAGGCACCCACTTGCGCCCCTTTGAGGTGCTGGGCGCGCACCCCTGCACGATGCTGGGCGTGGCGGGCACGCGCTTTGCGGTGTGGGCACCCAATGCCGCGCGCGTCAGTGTGGTGGGCGATTTCAACTTCTGGGACGGCCGACGCCACCCCATGCGCCTGCGCCGTGAATGTGGCGTGTGGGAGCTTTTTTTGCCCGGCGTGGCCATTGGTGCGCTTTACAAGTATGAAATCCGCACCCACCACGGCCAGGTGTTGCCAGCACGCGCTGACCCCTACGCCCTGCAAGCCGAGTTGCGCCCAGCGACGGCCAGCAGGGTTGGCCACTTGCCTGAAAAAGTCAGCCACTCAAAGCAACGCCAAGCAGCCAACGCCCTGGACGCACCGGTGAGCATTTACGAGGTGCACCTGGGCTCGTGGCGACGGGCGGCCGACGACAACAACCGCTGGCTGACCTGGGACGAACTGGCCAACACGCTCATCCCCTACGCGCAAGACATGGGATTCACCCACCTGGAATTGCTGCCGGTGAGTGAGCACCCGTTTGACGGCTCCTGGGGTTACCAGCCAATTGGCATGTATGCGCCCACTTCCCGTTTTGGGGATGCAGACCGTTTTGGCCGCCTGGTGGCACGCTGCCATGCGGCCGGCATCGGGCTGATTCTGGACTGGGTGCCGGCACACTTTCCGAGTGATGCACACGGCCTGGCCAACTTTGATGGCACCCATTTGTACGAATACGCCGACCCGCGCGAAGGTTTCCACAATGACTGGAACACCCTGATCTACAACCTCGGGCGCACCGAGGTCAGCAACTTTCTGGTCGGCAACG
>JBIJDQ010000270.1:0-4043 GCA_044344025.1 Rhodoferax sp. | reverse complement strand
GAAGAAGAAGTGGTGACCTGTGCCCAAAATGCCGGTAATCAGTGCCATGGCAATGATGACGTACAGCCATTTGTCGATCACTTCG
Organism: Rhodoferax sp.; assembly: GCA_044344025.1. Taxonomy (GTDB): domain Bacteria; phylum Pseudomonadota; class Gammaproteobacteria; order Burkholderiales; family Burkholderiaceae_C; genus Rhodoferax. The sequence goes on along the minus strand of JBIJDQ010000270.1, from coordinate 3,958 downwards.
CGGTCTACCCCTGTGGTCTTGACCAGCACAAAAGCCAGCAGCGCACCCAGAATCAGTTCCCAGGTGCCTTCCACCCACAGGTGCACCACAAACCACCAGTACATCTTGTCACGCACCAGGTTGTCAGGGTTGACAAAGCTGAACAGGAACATCAGCGCCAGGCCCCACAAGCCCATCAGCAGCACCAGTGCAATGCTGGTTTTGCGGCCCTTGAGAATCGTCATGCTGATGTTGAACAAAAAGCCCAGCGCCACAATCACAATCCCCACTTTGGTGGGCAAGGGTTGCTCCAAAAACTCCCGTCCCATGGTTTTGAGCAAATCATTGCCGGTGAGCTCTGCCAGCTTGGCATAAGGCACAACCAGGTAACCCACGATGGTCAACGCGCCTGCAGCCAAAAAGACCCAGAACAGCAGCATGGCCAGTTTGGTGCTGTAGAGCTCGGTTTCGGCCTCTTCGGGTACCAGGTAGTAGGCCGAGCCCATAAAGCCAAACAGCAGCCAGACGATCAGCAGGTTGGTGTGCACCATTCGGGCCTGGTTGAAGGGAATGTACGGAAAGGCCAGGTCGCCAATCACGTACTGAAGACCCAGCGTGATGCCAAAAATGATTTGGGCGGTAAAAAGAGCCAAAGCGGCTACGAAGTAATACTTCGCAACCCCTTGTGACTTGTATTTGAGTGTTGTCGCTTGCATTTGATTGTTCCTAATTGGTTCTGACGGGCTTCAACGTTTAACCTTCAATGTTTGGTGGCCAGTTTTGCGTGTTGATGTTGCCGGTCCACCTCAGGAACTCAACCATGTCATCAAGTTGCTTTTCCGTGAAGTTGAACTGTGGCATTTGGCGGCGACCCGGAATGTGGGTGGGTTGCGCCTTAATCCAGGCTTTGATGAAATCAGGGCCGCGGCGTTTGTAGACGTTGCCCAACTCGGGGGCAAAGTAAGCGCCTTCACCCAGCAGGGTGTGGCAACCGATGCAGTTGCGGGTTTCCCACAGATGTTTGCCGCTGACCACCGCAGGGGTGATGGCCTCCGCGTTGGACCTGAAGGGTATCTTGCGCTCGCTGTCGAAAATAAGTGCAATAAACACGAAGATGAAAAATACCGACCCCCCATAAAACATGTTGCGGGCCATTTGCTTGGTAAAGCCGCTGCCTTTGACTTGACTCATTGATTTGAACTCCTGAAATGTGTAGCGGTGGAGGTTACTGGTGCAGTTGCATCCAGTCCTTGAACCAATTCAAGAATTGAGACGAATCATGCTTTTATGAGGTGCCGAACCTGGCTGACTCACGCTGCTCGTGTCAAGCCGGAGCCTGCCATGGTCATTCAAACCTGTGACGGATCAATTTATTTATGGGGCCAGCGCCGCATAATCCGCGCTTTGCCAGTCGGCTCAAACGTCTTAACCTTTTTGGGTGGCCATGAAAGTCTTGTTTTTATCTGTTCTGCTGGGCCTGTGTATGGCAACCCACGCACAGAACCTTGAACGCGGTAAAGAGATCAATGGCACCTGTGCAGGTTGCCACGGTGATTTTGGCCAGGGCGGAAAAAAGGGTGAGTACCCGCGTGTCGCGGGTCAACAAGTGGGCCACCTGATGGAGCAACTGCGGGCCTTTCGCGCACGCACTCGCATGAACCTGCCCATGTTCCCGTACACCCAGGAGCGCGAGCTCTCTGAGGCCGACATTCTGGATGTGTCGGCCTACCTGGCCGGCGTGGTGTTGCCAACCAAGTGGCCAGAGTTCAAGCCGGATGACGATGCGTTGACCCGTTTGACAGCAATGGAAAAAGTGATGATCCTGCCGCGCGTGCCCGGCAACCTGGAGAACGGCGAAAAAATTTACCAGGCCGAATGCGCCCTGTGCCACGGACCTGACGGCATGGGCAAGCGCAAGTTTCCACGCCTGGTGGGGCAATACTCCAGCTACCTCAAAAAGCAGATGGATGTGTATTTGACCGGTGAACGCCCACATGACGAAGAGGGCAAACGTGGTGCGTTAAATCAGTTAAAAGAGCAGGATTTGCAAGACATTCTGGCCTACCTGACCTCAATTCAGTCGGTGGCACCCTGAAATGGGGAAAATTTATAAGAAATAGGGCTGTAGTCCCTGTCAAATAAGCATGAGTAGCTATATTTTATATAGCAACTAAAACATTGATTTTTCAAGGAAAAGTGGCATGAAAAGAGCCTTGTCGTCCCGTGCAGCAGCTGTTGGTCTGACGCTGTGCTTGGCTTTACCAACCCCATGGGCTGTGGCGCAACCAGCCATGCAGGGCATGAACGAGATGCCGATTCATGACGCTGCGCGAGTGGGCACCCAAAAAGAGGTGGAAGCCTTGCTCAAGGCATCTGCCCAGAATCGTGATGCCCGCACCCCGCTGGGGGCTACCCCGCTGCATTACGCGGCCATGAACCCGGACATGGGCCCCTTGAAGGCGCTGGTGGCTGCCGGTGCAAACCCCAATGCACGTGATGTAGAGGGTCGCACCCCCTTGCACATGGCGGCTTTTTCCACACGCACGCCACACACCAAGTTGTTGCTACAGGCCGGTGCTGACCCCTTGCTGAAAACCGAAGCTGGGCGTGATGTGCTGAGCCTGGCGCGCAAAGTGCGGGCTGATGAGGTGGCGGGTGAAATCTCGCTCTGGATTCTCAAGGGTTGCAAGCCCGGGCGGCCCTGCTGATGGGTGGCCAAAGCCGCTGGCAACACTGCCTTTTGGCGCTGATGCTGATCGGTTGTGCAGGGTCTTCCTTGGCAAAGGATGATGTTCAGGGTTTGCCACCCGTTGTGATGTATGCGCCAAGCCCGTGCCTGGCCTGTATTGACTGGGCTGACCATTTGCGCCAGCACGGTTTTGTGGTGACCCTGGAAGAAAAGCCACTGGCGGACATGCCCCGCATCAAGCGCTGGCTCAATGTGCCGTCTGAGTTTGAGTCGGTGCACACCGCCCGGGTGGCTGGCTATTTTGTGGAAGGGCATGTGCCTGCCGAAGACATTTTGTTGCTGCTCAAGGAAAAACCCAAGGCACGTGGCCTGGCGGTGCCGGGCTTGCCGGGCGGTGCCCCAGGGCGCGAAAGTTACAACCCGATTTGCGACACCGCCTGCACGATTCTGGACAACGCTGGCCAAGCGCGTGAGGTTCGGCGCGAAGCGTTTAACACCTTGCTGGTGGGGCCGGACGGGCGCACCAGCGTCTACGCGCGGCATTGAACTGATCAAGGTGCAAAAACGCAAGGTTCGGTGATTGGGGACCTGGGCCAGGGATCAATTCATGTCTTGAGAACCAAGATTTTACGTAAAATAGGCCTGTAGTGCTTGTCTGCTATGTGTAATATGCTATGAAATTTGATTTTTTAGTTTTTTTCGTCGCGCATAGAACAAGCTAAGGGCACATCACTGGTCCACAAACTACCAGGCAACTTGCATCCGTCTGTTGACGAAAATTCCTCTGTGAAATTTGACTTGGATCGGTCGGTAAAAGACCCATGATTGCCGTCCAGAACAGGCAGCTTTCCGGATGCCTAGTTCAACTTAGGCAGAAGTCGTTGAAGGCGGTTTTGGCAAAAGGCAGCGCGGGTCGCATACAGAATCGATGATCATCGTTTACGCACTGGTAACCGGGCAGGAAAGCAGCCGATAGTGAGATGACTGTAATGCTTTCCCTTGACTTATTCTAAACTTGTCATAACATACAAACATTAACCAATCAGGAGAATCATGATGAGCGTTCACACTTGTTCAAGTCGTGAGTTCACCCGAGATGTTGGCGCAGCCAAGCGCGCAGCATCGCAAGGTCCTGTATTCATCACCGACAGGGGGCGACCGGCGTTTGCCTTGCTCAAAATTCAAGACTATTACGAGCTTACGGGAAAGCAGGAAGTATCACTTTTGGACTTAATGGATTCGATTCCGGGTGGCGAAGGCATAGAGTTCGAACCAAAGAAGGTACGGGTA
>JBIJDQ010000269.1:0-4047 GCA_044344025.1 Rhodoferax sp. | reverse complement strand
CGGAATGATTTCGGTTGGGGAATCCAGGTAAGCAATGCCACAGGATTTGAGCTTGCTGGTGTACTCTGGCTTGAACACCAGGTCCCAGGCGTTCTCAGGCATGGGGGTCTTGCCCAAAGCCTTGGCCACCTTGGTCTTGTTGATGCCCACGGTGGTAAAACCCCAGGCCCATGGCACCAGATGTTTGTTGGCCGGATCGGTCTTGGCACCCAACGTGCCCATGATGGCGGGGTCAAGGTTGCCCAGGTTCTTGAGCTTGGTCTTGTCCAGCGGCTGCAACAAACCACCTTCAATTTGTGGCTTGGCAAATACCGAGCCCGGCACCACGATGTCATAACCCGTGTTGCCCGCCACCAACTTGGCGTGCAGCGCTTCATTGGTCTCAAAGGTGTCGTAATTGACCTTGATGCCGGTTTCTTTCTCGAATGCGGCAATCATGCCCTCTGGCACGTAGTCTGGCCAGTTGTAGATGTTGAGCACTTTTTCTTCGGTGTTGACAGCCACTGGCGCAGAAGCCGGGGCGCTGGCGACCGGGGCGGGCGCGGCGACTGGCGCTGGCGCCTCTTCCTTTTTACCGCAACCTGCCAAAACCACGGCAGACAGCGCAAACATCGCTAGGTACTTTTTCATCATGGGGACACTCCGTTAAAGAGAAATAGGGTGGGTGGGGAAGCGTTAGTTTAAGCTAGCAAAAAGCAGACCAAAATGCACCTGCACAAAAGGCTAAATCAGCCCTTTTTGACGCAATTCTTGCTGGGTCAGGTCCAGCGCCAGCCGAATCAGGCGCATCATCTCGTCTATGTCGGTGCGCGTCATGGTCAAAGGTGGTGCAATGATCATGCGGTCACCCACGGCACGCATGATCAGTCCATTGCGGAAACAGTGCCCACGGCACACCATGCCCACCGCATCGTCCGACTTGAAGCGCTCGCGGGTCTGCTTGTTTTTGACCAGCACCAAGCCTGCTACAAAACCGCAGGTTTCCGCCATACCCACCAAGGGATGGTCGTTGAGCTCAAGGTAACGCTGGGCCAGGTAGTCCCCCATCTCGCCGCGCACCTTTTGGGGCAGCTGCTCTGTTTCCATGATGTCCAGGTTGGCCAGCGCCACGGCACAGGCCACCGGGTGGCCACTGTAGGTGTAGCCATGGTTGAATTCACCGCCCTTTTGGATCAACACGTCAGCTACGCGGTTGCCCACCATCACACCGCCTAAAGGGATGTAGCCGCTGGTTACCGCCTTGGCGAAAGTCACCAAGTCAGGTTTATAGCCAAATTTTTCATAGGCAAACCAGTGTCCCAGGCGACCAAAGGCGCAGATCACTTCGTCGCTGATCAGCAAAATGCCGTATTTGTCGACAATGCGCTGAATCTCAGGCCAATAAGTGGCGGGGGGAATGATCACCCCACCTGCGCCCTGCACCGGCTCGCCAATAAAGGCCGCCACCTTGTCGGAGCCAACTTCAAGAATCTTGGCCTCCAGCCAACCCGCTGCCCGCAGGCCAAATTCATCAGCCGTTTCACCGGGCAAACCATCGTCATAAAAATACGGCTGCCCAATGTGGGTGATGTTGGGTATGGGCAAGTCACCCTGCGCATGCATGCCACTCATGCCGCCCAGCGAGGCCCCGGCCATGGTGCTGCCGTGGTAGGCGTTGTGGCGGCTGATGATGACCTTGCGCTGCGGCTGGCCCAACAGGTCCCAATAACGGCGCACCATGCGCACATTGGAGTCATTGCTCTCGGACCCACTGCTGGAGTAAAACACGTGCTCAAAACTCCGGTCCCCTACCTTGGGAGCCAGAGAGGCCAGCCGGGTGGCCAACTTGACGGCGGGCACATTGGTGGTCTGGAAGAAACTGTTGTAAAACGGCAGCGTCATCATCTGCTGGTGAGCGGCATCGGCCAGTTCCTTGCGGCCATAACCCACGTTGACACACCACAGGCCGCTCATGGCGTCGAGCATCTTTTCGCCTTCAGAATCCCACACATAAATGCCATCGGCCCGGGTGATCACCCGCGCGCCACGGGTGGCCAAATCACCATGGTCAGTGAACGGGTGAATGAAATGGGCGCTGTCTTGGGCCTGAATGTCCTTGGTGTTCATCAATTGCTTCCTTTTATTGACAAAATAGTGCTCTGGTCCTTGTCGGACGGTCATTAGTAGCTATACATGCAATAGCAAGTGTTCACGTTCCCAAGGGGAGATCACTTTCATGAATTCATCAAACTCCAGCTCTTTGATCTCGGAGTAAACGGTGATGAACTCTTTGCCCAGTACCTCATGCAACTCCGACTCGCGGCGCAACCAGTCCAGCGCTTCGCCCAGGCTACGAGGCAAGGCGTAGGGCGACAGGTAAGCGTCGCCCTTCATTTCTGGCTTGGGTTTGATCTTGTTTTTCAGGCCCAGGTAGCCACAAGCCAGCGTCATGGCCAGCGCCACATAAGGGTTGGCATCGGCACCAATCACCCGGTTTTCCACCCGACGTGCGGCAGGGCTTGAGATGGGTGACCGAATGCCGACCGTGCGGTTGTCATACCCCCACTCGATGTTGATGGGTGCAGCGGTGTTGCGACTCAGGCGGCGGTAGCTGTTGACATACGGAGCCACCAGCACCATGGCCGCCGGAATGTAGCGCTGCAGTCCGCCGATGTAGTGCATGAAGGCCTCAGACGGCGTGCCGTCCGGGTTGCTGAAAATGTTTTTGCCGGTGGCCTTGTTCAAAATACTCTGGTGCACATGCATGGCACTGCCGGGCTCACCGGCAATCGGCTTGGCCATGAAGGTGGCGTACATGTCGTGGCGCAAGGCCGATTCACGCACCGTGCGCTTGAAGAAAAAAACCTCGTCAGCCAGACCCAAGGGCTCGGCATGAAAGAAGTTGATCTCCATCTGGCCGGCACCAATTTCATGTATTAGGGTGTCCACGTTGAGCTCCATCTTGTCGGAATAGTCGTAGATTTCCTCAAACAGTGGGTCAAATTCGTTCACCGCGTCAATGCTGTAGGCTTGGCGCGAGGTCTCGGCCCGACCACTGCGGCCAATGGGCGGGCGAAGGAGCGTGTTGGGGTCGGTATTGCGGGCGGTCAGGTAAAACTCAAGCTCGGGTGCCACGATGGGTTGCAGTCCTTCGGCGGCAAACAGGTCACACACCTTGCGCAACACAGTGCGCGGGGCAAAAGGTACCAGGTTGCCCTTGTGGTCAAAACAGTCGTGAATCACCTGCGCGGTGGGGTCCGAGGCCCAGGGCACGATGCGCACGGTGCTGGGGTCGGGGCGCAACTGCATGTCTTTGTCGGTGGGGTCGATCACATCGTAATACGGCCCACTTTCAGGAAACTCGCCCGTCACACCCATCGCCACCACCGACTGGGGCAGACGCATGCCACGGTCTTCAGTGAACTTGCCACGCGGCAAAATTTTGCCGCGCGCCACACCGGTCAAGTCAGGCACCAGGCACTCGACTTCGGTGACACGACGCTCATTGAGCCACTGCTCCAGGTCGTTGAAATTCATTGACTTTTTATCGTTCATGGGGTGCTCCAGAATCAAAAGAGGTTGCCATTCATCCCTAAATCGCCTCTTGACTGTGACCCATTGTGGGGGCTAAATTGGTTCACAATCAGGGCCATTTAATGCAAACATTAGGTGCCACTTTGGCACCCTCTGACCCCATGCTATCCGAACTGTTACTCACTGAAATGGGGCGATTCACCCAAGGTGACAAACTGCCTCTGCACCGGCAGCTGTATGAAGCACTACGGCGCACCATTTTGGACGGCAAACTGCCAAGCGGCGAACGTCTGCCCTCCAGCCGCGAACTCACCCACGACCTGAAACTCTCACGCAACACGGTGCTGGCCGCACTGAACCAACTCGCCGTGGAGGGCTACCTGAGCAGCCGCGTGGGCAGCGGCACATTTGTCAGCCAAACGGTGCCCCAGCGCGCCAAACCACGCCGCCAAAGCACCGTGAACCAGCCAGAAAAACTGTCAAAACGCGGTCAGGCCTTGTGCAACACATTTTGCGCAGCCGAGCTTGAGGTGC
>JBIJDQ010000268.1:0-4049 GCA_044344025.1 Rhodoferax sp. | reverse complement strand
GTTCCGCCTGACCCTGGCAGTCAATCTCCACCGCGTCTGCCAGAATGGTCTTGACCAATGAGTTAAGCATGACCTTGATGCGTCCAGCTCTCTGTTGCTCATCCAGCCTGGTTCTGTTTTTTTGTTTGACCCGGGAAAACGCGGCGCTGCGGTAAGACAGGATGACCGTGGTGCCAACTTGTTCTGATACTGCAATGGCGGCTTCCAGTGCGCTGTCACCTCCCCCCACGACCAACACGGCCTGCCCTGCATACTGCGCGGGGTCCAGCAGGCGATAGACCACCTTGGCCTGATGTTCGCCCGGTACATCCAGTTTGCGCGGCGTACCGCGGCGGCCCATAGACAGCAGCACGGTTTTGGTGATGTAGCTACCCCTAGAGGTGGTCATCAAAAAATGGTCACCTTGCTTTTCAATGGCCTCCATGCGTTCTTTGAAGGAAATTTCCAGTTCCGTTTTGGTCACCACATCCTGCCAGAACTCCAGCAGCCTCTCCTTCTGGACCTCGTTGAATTTCACCATACCCACCAGGGCCAGCTTGACTGGCGCAGTCATGGTGATTTTTTGACGCGGATAGTGGTAAACCGCACCACCCAGCGAGTCTTCCTGCTCCACAATTTTGTAGCGCAGTTTGTGCTCCAGCGCCGACAGCCCCGCAGAAATGCCAGCCGGGCCGCAGCCCACAATCAACACGTCAAAATCCCCACCTGGTCCAACCCTTTTACGAATCGCATCCATCGCTTGGCGGCCCTGCTCAGCAGCCTTTCTAATCAAACCCATTCCACCCAATTCACCAGCAATAAAAATGCCTTTGACATTGGTTTCGAACTCTGGGCTGATGTGCGGGATGTCGATGCCCCGCTTTTCGGTGCCGAACACCAACTTGATCGACTCAACCGGGCATGCAGCCATACACGCACCATGGCCAATGCAGTGCGCCGGATTGATCAACACCGCTTTTCCGTTAACAACGCCCAAAGCTTTTTCCGGACAGGCCTTGACACAGGCACCAGAGCCCATGCAGCGCGTTGGGTCCACCACCGGGTGCAGCGATGGTGGCTCCAGCATGCCGGTTTCAATGGATTCCTGAAGCAGCGTTTTATGCACCTTGTGCACACGCTGTTGCCGCCGGATGTACAAAAACATCACGACACCCATAACCACCAGGTACAGATAGATGTAGTTCATAAAAAAGCTACGGGGCACAAAGAATTCGCACGGCTAGAGACTAACGCGAGCGGATCACTCCAAACCTACAGTTTGACCGCCGTGTTGATCTCGACAGTAACACCTTTTGCACCCACGGCCACAGGCGCAGACTGACCGCTCAGGTCGCCTGTTTCTGGAATGGCATTGCCGCTTTTACTGATACGCGCCACCACGATGACTTGCCCTGCAATGGACAGCTTTGCGTTTGGCGACATTCCCATGCTGTCATCCAGCGCAAACTGCAAGGGCAAATCCTTGACCTGTTTGCGCAAAATCGCGAGTGGCATTCGCGAACCATCAACTGGACGGGCAACAACAAAAAGAGTGTCCTCAGGACGTGCCGATTTGGCCAACGTCGGAGAAAGTTTGATGGTGCCGCTGACTGTTGTGGCGTTTGCATCGGTCTGGGGTTTGAACGCACTGATCGGTTTCACAGCCAGGCCAGAGCCACTTTTTACGGTGTTTTGGGTGGCAGTGGTCAATGCTTTGTTGTAGTCCGCAGCCAGAGCGGCATCAGCGGGCAGCAGTTTCAGCGCCGTCTCGTAAGCTTTGAGTGCATCTGGCATGTTCCCCAATACATCGTACGAGCGAGCCAATATGGCCCAACCCTGGGCATCGTTGGGCTGCAACTTCAACCTGGCCGCGAGTTTGTCGGCCATGATCGAAATATCATCTGCCTTGGAGGCGAGTGATGGGCTATCCACTTTGGATGTTGGCATAAACGACTGTGCCTGCAACAATGTGCCACCGACCTTGGCCACCTGGCTGGCTGGTCGACCAGTCCAAATGTAAAACCCGCCAACCAGTATGGCGACAGCAGCGATGCCGATCAGCACAATGGGTAGACGCTTGACAGACTTGTCGCTACGCTCATGGTCGGCAGTCGTCTGGACCTCAGGCGCCGTGCGCAACACGCAATCTAGCAAACACCGCTCCAAAGCGCCGCGTGCATCAGCATAGGCCTGATCATTCAAAGCGCCAGAATCGTGTTGCTCTTTCAGTTGTTGCAGTTGTGATTTGATTAACGAGACATCAATGTCTTGGCTGGCAGTGGGGGCGGTCATCAGCAGTTCTCTGGTATTTGGGTTAGGGGTGTGCAAACGGATCAGAACTCGAACCGCGCACCAAGGTAGTAACTCATGCGCGTCGAAGATGTCAATATCCCAGGGCCTGTAGATGTGGGGGCACCAGTCGCCTCGGATTTCTCGTACGTCAGTTCTGATTCCAGTGAGACCTGATGGCGCAAGCGGTAAATCATACGAAGACCCGTTCCCCAAATGGTATTGCTGTCACCGGCCGTGCCACTTTGCGTGTAGTACTTCAACGACGGCTCAAGCTGCCATTTATCATTCAGGCTGGTCAGGTTGTTGTAGGTCAGTAGCGTGCCATGGTAGGTTGGACCACCCAAGAAGCTGGCATTGAACACATGGGTGTCGCGCGCTGAGTAAAGATTAGTGCCGATTAACTGGGCACTGACCCCCCAGAGATTGCCGGTGGCTTTCTGTCCATCAGGCAATATCACCGCGACAGGCTTGATCTCATCTACGCTGGTCATACTGAAATCAGCACCTACTTGCCATTGCGGTGACAGAACAGTTGTGCCGCCCAGGCGAAACTGGTTTTGGTACGCGGTCAGCCCCTTGACCTGCTCACGCAGCGTCTCGATGGGTGTAGTCCCCAAAAGCTCCTGAATACGTTTGGCGGGTACCGCCAAACTGGGATCCTGGAAAAACAGCACATTGCCCAGCGATAAAAAGGGCGTTGTGCGCCGGTCCAGCATGGCGTTCAGCGCAGATGCCTCGTTGAGTTGCCAGTTGGACTGGACCGCAGCAATATTGACGGCCCTGAGGATTGGGTCGTAGTCAAACTGGCCAGAGGTAGAAAAACCACCTTTGAAATAGCGCAATTCCGTTCCCAGGCCACGCCGGTCGGTTTCACCATCAATCACCTGCTCGATCAGGTAAACACTGCCGCTCAATTCTTTGGTTAAGGCTTCAGCATCTACCGATACACCATAGAAGGTGCGTCGGGTATCCAGCAAATCGTCCGCGGGTTTACCCATCACCGCGTTCACCTTCCACTTGGGTGAAAATTTATAGCCTGCTTGCACGCCGTCAAACCGGTACATCACCCCCCCACCATTTGGCGACTGTCTTCCCACGCGGATATTGCCGCCTAGTGCCAACGCACGGTAGTCAAAAAACAGTGCACTCAAGCGCTCTTTGTCAGTCGATTTGAGGTAGTTTCGGGCCAAAGAATCACGCACGACGAAGCGCATGTCTTTTTCTGAATCACGATAGCGCCAGTTCAAGTCCACACTGGTCTGCAATTGCTTCTGGTCAGCGCTCGACAAGTTGGTGTCCGATTGCAACACCGGCAAGCCCCCCAAGGGCGAGTCTTGAAACTCCTGGGTCCGCGTATCTGACTGGCCGCCGTAATAAAACATGGACACCGACCCGCTGGTGCTGGATGTTGCCTCGACCTCAGTTTTGACCAGATTTTCCGTGACCGGTCCAATTGTGGGCAACGATGCCAATATTTGGCGAACCCTGTCACTGTCTTCACCGACGGGGTAGAGCTTTAAGAAAAGATCGAATTCAGTGGCTGCGCGAGATTTTTCACCACCATTCAAATATGACAGGCCAGCCATTTCCTGAGCCTTGCGCGATGCGTTATTCGGCGGCAAATTCAAAAGCTGGTTCAGCAATGCGGTGGCCCCCACGTAATCCCCGCCATCAAAAGCAGATTGTGCTTTCTCAAGAAGAACTGTCGCCATCGCTTCCGTTTCTGTAGCGCCCTGCGAGACGGGCGCACGGGGCACGGTCGGAACAGGCGTCACTGG
>JBIJDQ010000267.1:0-4054 GCA_044344025.1 Rhodoferax sp. | reverse complement strand
GCCGTCAAACTCGCCGCGCTGTACAAGGTGCCGGTGATTCCGTTTGGTGTGGGCTCCTCCCTGGAAGGGCATTTGCTGGCGGTACAAGGGGGCATCAGCCTGGACGTGAGCCGCATGAACCAGGTGCTGAGTATTGATGCAGAAGACCTGACCGTGACGGTGCAACCCGGCGTAACGCGCAAGCAACTCAACGAGGCGGTTAAGTCCACCGGCCTGTTTTTCCCGATTGACCCGGGTGCCGATGCCACGTTGGGCGGCATGGCGGCCACCCGCGCCAGCGGCACCAACGCCGTGCGTTACGGCACCATGCGTGAAAACGTGCTGGCCCTTGAAGTGGTCACATCACAGGGTGAAGTGATCCGCACCGGCACACGGGCCAAAAAAAGCAGCGCCGGTTACGACCTGACCCGTCTGATGGTGGGCAGTGAGGGCACGCTGGGCGTGATCACCGAAGTCACCGTCAAGCTCTACCCGCTGCCTGAGGCGGTGATGGCCGCCACCTGCAGCTTCGACAGCTTGGCCGATGCGGTGAACACCACCATGTTGATCATTCAAATGGGCATACCGATTGCCCGCTGCGAGTTGCTCGATGCCAACACCATTCGCATGGTCAACGCGCATTCCAAATTGAGTTTGCGCGAGGGTGCCATGCTGCTGATGGAGTTTCATGGCTCACCGGCCAGTGTGCAGGAGCAGGTTGAAATTGTTCAAAACCTGGCCGCAGACCAGGGCGGCCAGACTTTTGAGTGGGCCGCCACGCCCGAGGCCCGCACCCGGCTGTGGACGGCGCGGCACAACGCCTACTTTGCCGGCATCCAGTCGCGCCCTGGCTGCAGAGCCATCACCACCGACACCTGTGTGCCAATCTCCAGGCTGGCCGATGCCATGCTGGACTCGGTGCTGGAGGCCCAGGAGAGTGGCATACCCTACTTTTTGGTGGGTCACGTGGGCGACGGCAACTTCCACATGGGTTACCTGATTGACCCCGACAAGCCCGAAGAACGCGAGCTGGCCGAAACACTTAACCACCAGCTGGTGCACCGCGCGCTTGAATTGGGTGGCACTTGCACCGGTGAACACGGCGTGGGCCTGCACAAGATCGATTTTTTGGTGAGCGAGACCGGCGCCGGTGCTGTGGCCATGATGCGCGCCATCAAACAAGCGCTGGACCCCGACAACATCATGAATCCGGGAAAGATATTTTTGCTATAGTTTATATAGCTATTAGTGCTTAATACATAAGCACTAGAGGGTGATTTGGTGCTTTTTTGTCACTGATCACCTGATTCGGCGGGTGCGTCACTCATCTGCGCCAGCGACTGCCATCCAAGTTGGCAGCGGGCTGACCAATCTGCAAACACAGTGACCACCCAGAGCACAGCCCAACCCAAGCCCTCTGAACTTTGGCACCGTCCGCGTGCAGGGCGTGCCTATGTCGCTCTAAGTGTTTACGCTAATGCACCATTTTGTGGCACACAACTTGTGTAGTTTGGTGCACTCCAGCAATTCACGGCTTGGCTTGCTGTTGAGAACGGACCGTGCGTTGGATGACAGTTATCCCGTGGCATGGCATTTGGATGGATCAGGCTGGACACCCATCACCCTGGGTGATGGGCCAATAAAGAGGAGAACTTGATGAGCGTTCGTGAGTTTGAAATCGCCGACGAAGTCGGCCATGACTTTTCTGAATTGGAAAAACGTCTGGGTGTCTCCCGTCGAACCTTCCTGAACTTCTGCACCGGCATAGCAGCTTCTTTTGGTTTGGGTACGAAGTCTGCCCTGGCGATGGCGGCGGCGATCGCCAACCCGGCAAGAACGCCCGTCATCTGGCTGCACGGCCAGGAGTGCACCGGACCGACCGAGTCCTTGCTTCGCTCAGAGCAACCCAGTTTTGAGCACTTGATTCTTGACCTCATTTCACTTGATTACCACCAGACACTGGACGCGGGTGCCGGACATCGCGTGGAAGACATCAAGCGCGAGACGATGAAGAAATACAAGGGCAAATATTTGCTGGTTATTGAGGGGGCCATCCCGTTGGGGCAAAACGGCATTTTCTGCAAGATTGGTGGCCAGACCATGATGGAGGCCACCAGAGAAGCCGCCGAAGGTGCTGCTGCCATTGTGGCCTTCGGTTCCTGTGCCAGTTGGGGTGGGGTGCAATCGGCTTCACCCAACCCCACCGGTGCCACCGGTGCCCCCCAATTCCTCAAGGGCAAGACCGTCGTCACCATCCCTGGTTGCCCGCCCAACCCGGCCAACTTCCTGGGAACGGTGCTGTACTTCGTCACCTACGGCAAGCTGCCCCCCATCGACGAGAAGGGTCGTCCGAAATGGGCTTATGGGCGCTTGATTCACGAGAACTGCTACCGTCGGCCACACTTTGATGCAGGGCGTTTCGCGACACAGTTCGGCGATGACGGACACAAGCAGGGCTGGTGCCTCTACAAAATGGGCTGCAAGGGTCCTGAAACCTACAACAACTGCCCCAGCCTGGAGTACAACAACATCGGCGGCGGTGTCTGGCCGATTGGCGTAGGGCACCCCTGCTTTGGCTGCTCCGAAGAGGGCACGGGCTTTAGCAAACCCATGTTCAGCCTGTCTGAGGTCAAGACCCATACGCCGCCTAACGTGTTCCCGATCATTTCCGATCGTCAGAGTCCTGGCTCATCCACCATCACTTGGGCGGCGGCTGTTGGTGGGGCCGCAGTCGGTGCCGTGCTCGGTGCCGCACTGGTCACGGGCAAAAAGCTCGGTGAGAAGGACGACGAGACCAAGCCAGACCCCGGCAAAGGGGAATAAGCATGAAGCGCAGAAAATTCTTCCAGGCATCGCTCGGAGCCGCCGGTGCCGCGCTGGCGAGCACGGCGGTGCAGGCCAGACCCAATCTGGCACCCGCCCCGCAGGCCGTCGGCATGCTCTTTGACTCCACACTGTGCATAGGCTGCAAAGCCTGTGTCAGCAAATGCAAAGAAGTCAACGGCATGCCGCCGGTTGCCCTGGGTGATCAGGTGCAGTCTGACTTCGCCCTGGACCTGTCACCCCAGACACTCAACGTCATCAAGGTTTACTCCGACGGCAAGGCTGCAGTGAAGGACAGCGAACAAAACGGCTTTGCCTTTGAGAAACGCAGCTGCATGCACTGCGTGGACCCTGGTTGTGTATCGGTCTGCCCGGTCTCGTCCCTCACCCGCGACCCCGTGACGGGCATCGTCGGCTACAACCCCGATGTGTGCATCGGCTGCCGCACCTGTATGACCGGCTGCCCCTACAACGTCCCGCAGTACGACTACGACAACCCGTTGGGCCAGATTCACAAGTGCCAGATGTGCAACCAGAAGGGAGTCGAACGCATCAGTAAGGGGGGCATGACGGGGTGTGCCGAAGCGTGTCCCACCGGTGCCACGCTGTTCGGCTCACGCGAGGCGCTGCTGGCAGAGGCCAAACGCCGCGTGGCGCTCAAGCCCGGCCAGGTTTACAACTACCCGCGTGGTGATGTGCGCAAGCCCGCAAGCTACCACGAGAAGGCCGTGCCAAAGTACCAAAACCATGTGTGGGGCGAAAAGGAGGCCGGCGGCACCAATGTCATGCACCTGTCTGCGGTTCCGTTCGACAAGCTGGGCATGCCGCCCCTGGGCGAGCGTTCTGCCGCGTCGGTTTCCGAAGGCGTGCAAAGCACCATCTACAGCTACATGGCCCTGCCAGCGATAGCCCTGGGTGGTCTGAGCTGGATCGTCAGGCGCAATGCCGAGATTGCCAACCACGCTGAGGAGGACAAACCGTGAATCACCATGTTGTATTGAATCGGCCCTTGCTGACCCCCCCGTTCCTGGTACTGGGCGCGTTTGGCGTGACGGCGATTGTCTTGTTGCTGGTGCGCTTTTTCTTCGGCATGGGCGCGGTCACCAATCTCAATGGGGGCTACCCTTGGGGCATCTGGGTGGTCTATGACATCGTCGTCGGCACCGCGTTTGCGTGTGGCGGCTACGCGCTGGCCGTGACGGTCTACGTCTTTAACAAAGGGCGCTATCACCCGCTGGTGCGCACGGCCTTG
>JBIJDQ010000266.1:0-4078 GCA_044344025.1 Rhodoferax sp. | reverse complement strand
AGCAGTTGCAGCGGTTTGGCGTGGTTCATCTGTCCCTCGGGGGTAAGCACAGGGTACAAGCCGTCGTGCAGCAGCGGCAAGCCCAGTGCCAGCATGTGCACCCTTAACTGGTGCCGCTGGCCGGTGAGGGGTTTGAGCTGGTAACGCGCCAGGTTGCCACGCACCTCCAGCACATCAATGTGGGTGATGGCGTTGACCGGGCCGTCCACCTCGTGCTGCAGCATGAAGTGCCCCGCCTCCTTGATGCGGCTCTGGCGCGTTAACGGAAACACCAACTCGCTGCGCCAGGGTGCAATCGCCTCGTAGGTTTTGCGCACCGCATGTTGGCTGAACAGGGCGCAGTAAGCGGCGCGGGTGCGGGGCTGTTTGGAGAACATGACCAGCCCGGCGGTGTCGCGGTCAATGCGGTGAATGGGCACCAGGTCATCCAGCCCCAGCTTGTTTTTCAGGCGCACCAGCACGGTCTGGGTCAGGTAGCCGCCCGAGGGTACCACCGGCAAGAAGTGTGGTTTGTCCACCACCAGCAGGTGCGCGTCTTCATACAACACCACCTCCTCAAACGGAATCGGGGCCTCGTTGGGCACTTCGCGGAAGTAATACACGCGCTGGTTGGGTTGGTACGGCGGGTCACACCGGATGGGATCACCAGACTCGTCAAACACATCGCCACCCGCCATGCGCTGCTGCCAAACTGGCGCTGGGATGCCGGGGAAGCGCTCGGTCAAAAACGCCAGCAGGGTCGGCCAGTGCCCGCCGGGCAGGCTGACACAACTGGCGCCGATGCCGTTGCGGTTTGGGGGCTTACACCCGTTCAAACACCAGGTCCCACACGCCGTGGCCGAGTTTGATGCCCCGGTTTTCGAACTTGGTGAGCGGGCGGTAATGCGGCTTGGGGGCGTAGCCCAGCAGGTCCGGGTGCGCCGCCCGGGCGGTGTTTTTCAGCAGCGGCTCGGCGCTCAAGACTTCCAGTATTTGCTCGGCGTAGGGCTGCCAGTCGGTGGCGCAGTGGATGTAGCCACCCACTTTCAGGCGCGCCGCCAGTTTGGCGATCAAGGGCGCTTGAATCAGGCGGCGCTTGTTGTGCTTCTTTTTGTGCCACGGGTCGGGGAAAAAAATGTGCACCCCGTCCAGGCTTTGCGGCAGCAACATGTGGTCAATGACCTCTACCGCGTCGTGCGCACAGATGCGTATGTTGTGCAGGTTTTGCTCCCCAATGCGCTTGAGCAGCGCCCCCACGCCGGGTTCATGCACCTCGCAGCACAAAAAACGGGTGTCGGGCAGCAGGGCGGCAATGTGGGCGGTGGCTTCACCCATGCCGAAACCGATTTCCAGCACAATCGGGCCATTTTTTAAGTCATTTAGGCTTGTAGTGCTTGTCGCATCTGCATAAGTAGCTACAAAATCTATAGCACTAGGCTGGTAGGGCAGCAAGTAGGTGGCCCCCAACTCAGTAAACGCTTTGGTCTGGCCTGTGGTGACTCGGCCAGCGCGGCGCACAAAACTCTTGATGGTTTTTGGAAAAGCCACGCCTTCCAGGGTTTGGGGGCGGTTGCGTGGGGTGCGAGCCTGCTCGGGGGCAGGCTGGGCGGTGTTTTGGGGGGTGTTTAGGGTGTCGTTCACGGGGGTGGATTGTAGAGATCATGCGCCTGACCCAGTCGCCGCGCCGTACGAGTGCCCTACGAGTGCCGACCGTGTGGCGTCAACCTCAGGCGTGAAACGCTGGCCGTGGGTACAGGTGGGGCCATTGGGCGGTCCAGTTCAGCAAGGCATCGCTGGTTTGCTGGACATCGGGTGTTGACAAACCCAGCGCCTGAGCCGCTTTGACCAAGGCTTGGTGTGTGGCTTGGGCTGAGGAGGTGTTAAGCGCCTGGGCACCATTTTGTTTGCTGAGTTTTTCGCCATTGGGCCCCAGCACCAGCGGTGTGTGCAGGTAACGTGGGGTGGGCAGGTCCAAGGCGCGTTGCAGCAAGATTTGCCGGGCGGTGTTGTCGGCCAGGTCGGCGCCACGCACCACGTCGGTGATGCCTTGTGCGCCATCGTCCACCACCACCGCCAACTGGTAGGCAAAACAGCCGTCGGCACGTTTGAGGATGAAATCGCCCACCTCTGTGGCCACGTCTTGCGCCTGCGTGCCCAGGCGGCGGTCTGTCCAGCGCAAGGGTGTGGAGTGGTCTTGGTCCGCGTCAGCCGCCGCCACAGGGTGGTGCAGTGTTGCCAGTGGCTCGATAGTTGCTATTGACTTTATAGCTACTCGTGCTTTATCTGTATGCACTACAGGCCAATTTGACTCAAAAAAATCAGTTTTGAAGCGCCACGCCCGTGCGGCCTTGCCCTGCAAGCCCTTGCGACAAGTGCCGGGGTAAATGAGTTCACCATGGCGCGGTTTGGCTTGGCCAATTTGAGCCAGGCTGAGTTCAATGTCGCGGCGCGAACAGCCGCAGGGGTAGGCGTGGCCGGAGCCTGCCAAGCGCTCAAGGGCCTGGCTGTAAAGGGGGAATCGTTGGGACTGGTAAACCGGGGCAAGGTCGCTGTGCAAGCCGCAGGCGGCCAGTTGCTGCAAGATGACCTGGTCCATGCCCGGCAGGCAACGGGTGGTGTCCACGTCTTCCATGCGCACCAGCCACTGGCCGCCATGGGCGCGGGCATCGAGCCAACTGGCCAGTGCCGCCACCAGCGAGCCGGCATGCAACGGGCCGGTGGGGGAGGGGGCAAAACGGCCGATGTAGCCACTTGCCACGCAGTTGACCTCGCCGCTTGTCACCTCAGTCAAAACGCCGGTTTACACCACCGACAGTGCCAGCTCCAACCCTGACACAAACGCGTCTTCAACCCGGTGGCCAACACACCAGTCGCCACACACACCCAGTTTCTTTTTGGCATCCCACAAATGGCTTTTGCCCAGCGGTTGCACGGTTTTGGCATACAACCAGCGCTGGCTGTCGACAGAGCTGGGTTCAGCGCGAATGCCCGTCACTTCTGAAAACGCTTTGAGCAATTTGTCTTGCACCCGGCCCAGGTCGTCGTTGATGTGTTCTTGTGACCAGGCGGCGCTGGCCTGCACGGTCCAGCGCTCAATCGCGCCACGGCCGGGTTTGCTGGACTCGCGTGCCAGCCAGGCAATGCGGTGGTGCGTGCTGCGGGCAGCGTTCCACTGCGGGCCCAGGGTGGACATGCCGGGTTGCATGGCCTGCGGGAAAGCAAGCATCAGCGTCCAGCAAGGGGCAACCTTGACCTGCGCAATCTGTTTCACCCAAGGTGCGGCCTGCTCCGAGGTTTGCAGCAGACTCATCGATTGGGCACTGGGAATGGCCAGCAACACACCGTCAAAGCCAGAGAAAACATGCTGCGCGCCGTCGGCTGCCTCGGTGCGCAATTGCCATTGTTTTGGACTGACCGCGTCACGTTCAATGCGGCTCACACGGGTTTCAAGCAAAACGCTGCCTGCCGCCTTGAGCGGCTCGGCCCAGCCAGACACCAATGATTTCATGCCCGGCACGGCCACCCAATGGGCATCGCGGGTGGACAGACCGGGTGCGGTCACGTGGCCCAGTTCGTCAAGCACTTGCACGCTGTTGGCGCTCCAGCGCTTGGCCAGTTTTGGGGTGGTGGCCAGGGCGGCCAAAAAGCGCTCGTCGCGGGCGGTGAAATACTGGGCACCATGGTCAAACGAACCAAAGGCGCTTTCGCGCGTGGCCATGCGCCCGCTGGTGCCACGGCTCTTCTCGAAAACGGTGACGCGGTGACCCGCTTGAACCAGGGTGCGTGCACAGGTGATGCCGGCCATGCCTGCGCCAATAACGGCGAAGTGTTGAGGTGCGCGGGGGACTGTGCTCATTTTTTGTTCTCCAGTTGATGTTTAAAGCTTTGCGAATTACACCGACTTTACACGCCCCGGTGGCGCTCCAGTAAAGCGGCGCGTGTGGTGGCACTCTCCAGTTGGTTTAGCCACCACTGCAAAGCGCGTCCTGGCGTGGTGCTGACGCTGCGCCAGGCGTAGTTCACCCGCACCACCCGAATGGGCCAGGCTGTCGCTTTCACCACCAACCGACCGGTGTCAATAAAGGGTCCCGCCATGCAT
>JBIJDQ010000265.1:0-4086 GCA_044344025.1 Rhodoferax sp. | reverse complement strand
GTGACGCTTTTATTGCGCCCAAGCTGCACTGGCATGGTGTGGTGGCGCTGGAGCAAGACAGCATGTTGCTTGACCAATTTTCACCACGACGTGACGATTTTCTTTAACCTCAAAGGCCGCAGGCCGCAGGGCGCGATCAGTGCCATGTCAGCGTGCTGAATATTTTCAAAATGGAGAACAGCTATGACCGCTCAATATGACGTGGTGGCTTTAGGCGAAGCCATGGTGGAATTCAACCAAATACCACAGGGTGATGGCCGCATGTACTTACAGGGTTTTGGTGGGGACACCTCCAACACCACCATCGCCGCTGCCCGCCAGGGGGCACATTGCGCCTACCTGTCATTGGTGGGCAACGACGTGCTGGGTGAGATGTGCCTGGAGTTGTGGAAAGCTGAGGGTGTGGATGTCACCGGCGTGGGTGTGCGTGAAGACGCCTCTACTGGCGTCTACTTTGTGCGTCATGACCATCACGGGCACCATTTTTCTTATTTGCGCAGCGGCTCGGCGGCCAGCCGCATTCAGCCCACCGACCTCGCGCTAGACCTCATTGGTCATGCCAGGTACCTGCACGTGTCGGGCATCAGCCAGGCCATCAGCACCAATGCGCGCGACACTGTGACAGCCGCCATTGCCTTTGCCCATGCGACAGGCGCGCGAGTGTCGTACGACCCCAATTTGCGGTTTGCACTGTGGTCACTGGAAGATGCCAGGGTGTCGATTTTGGCCACCATGGCCGTCACGGACGAGTTTTTGCCCGGTCTGGATGAAATGACCCAGGTGTCGGGCCTGGACACGCCACAAGAGGTGGTGACCTGGGCACATGCCCAAGGTGCCAAAGTGGTGGTGCTGAAAATGGGCTCAAAAGGGGTGCTGGCCTCTGACGGCACACAAACCCTGCGCATCCCGGCCTTTGCCGTGAGCGCGCTGGACGCCACTGGCGCTGGCGACTGCTTCAACGGCGCCTACCTGGCCCGGCGCTCCCGTGGTGAAGACGTGTTTACCAGCGCCCGCTGGGCCGTGGCCTCAGCGGCCTTGTCCACCCAGGGCTACGGCGCCGTGGCACCGCTGCCCACCGAGGCCCAAGTGGCGGAGTTTCTCAAGTCGGCCGTGCCGGTGGCAGAGTAAATCACCAAGCCGTGGTGATTTAGTGGTCAAATCTGCCGCTAGTGCTTATGCAGTAAGCACTAGTAGCTATTGGTTTTGACATATTTCGGTGACTTTACCGCATCCTGCACTGACGCAACGGCATGCTGGTCAATGGCGAACACCTACGGGTCACGCAATTGGACCCACTTGCTGGTCCAGAAAGCGGTGGCAGTGCTGTGGGTGTCAATGAACACGCCTAACTGCCGCGCAGTTTGGTTTGCTACAACTCTCATTGAATTTCATAGAGCGTGCCCATGTCTGACCCGATGCCCTCAGTCGAATGCACCGCCGTGCCATCTCGTGCTGAGAACAAACTGGCGCTGCTGGAAAGCCAGGGTCCGGCGCCTGACTGCCAAATCTCAAGCGCCAACCGGGGGTCGGGCACTTGGGTGAACGCCTTGTCATGCCAGACCGCCTTCCCACCAGCCAATTACCGGATCACGCGGGCGCCCTTGCCTTTCATGGCAGCTTCTACTTCTTCCACCCGCACCATCGAGGTGTCGCCGGGTGTGGTCATGGCCAGCGCACCGTGCGCGGCACCATATTCCACGGCAGCTTGTGGGCCTTTGCCTTCCATAAAACCATAAGCCAGGCCAGAGGCAAACCCGTCACCGCCACCCACTCGGTCATGGATTTCAAGGTTTTCTCGTTTCATCGACTGGTACAACTCGCCGTCGTAATAGAGCAGCGCTGACCAGTCGTTGAGGGTGGCGGTGGTGGCCTTGCGCAGTGTGGTCGCGGCCACCTTGAAGTTAGGGAACGCAGAAACAGCCGCCTGAATCATCTTCTTGAAACTGTCGGTTTCAATCCTGGTCAGGTTTTCGTCTACACCTTCTACTTCAAACCCCAAGCAGGCGGTGAAGTCTTCCTCGTTGCCAATCATCACGTCCACATGTTTGGCGATTTCACGGTTCACGCGTTGCGCGCCTTCTTTGCCGCCCTGGCTCTTCCACAACGAGGCACGGTAGTTCAGGTCATAGGCCACCACGGTGCCATATTTTTTGGCCACTTCCACCGCTTCAATCACGGCCTCTGCCGTATTGCTGGCCAGCGCGGCAAAAATGCCTCCGGTATGAAACCAGCGTACGCCTTCTTCGCCAAACAGTTTTTCCCAGTTGACTTCGCCCGGGCGTATCTGCGAGGCTGCGGAATGGCCACGGTCCGAGCAGCCCAGCGCCGGGCGAATGCCGTAACCTTTTTCAGTAAAGTTCAGGCCCACCCGGGTGTTGTTGCCCAAGCCGTCAAAGTCGCGCCAGATCAGGTGGCTCATGTCCACGCCACCTTGCATCACCAGGTCTTCCACCAGCCAGCCCAGGTCGTTTTTAGGCAGGGCTGTCACCACCGTCGAGCGTTTTCCCCAACACTTGCGCATGGCGCGTGCCACGTTGTATTCGCCGCCGCCTTCCCACACCTGAAAGCTGCGGGCATTGCGCACGCGACCAAAGCCGGGATCAAACCTCAGCATGACCTCGCCAAAAGAGGCGCAGTCCCATTTGGTCTCCGAGGCGGGTCTGACAATGAGTTGTGTCATGTTCATTACTCCTGGGGGTTGGGCTACTTGGCGGCCAGCTCGGCCTTGATGCGGGCGACCAGTTCAAGCGTCTGGCGCACGTTGTTCTCGATGCCTTTGAAGTCTTTGGCATCAAGCAGCGGTTTGGTGATCATGTTGGAGCCAATGCCACAGGCCACAATGCCTGCGCCAAACCATTTGCGCAAGCTTTCTTCGGTGGGCTCCACGCCGCCGGTGGGCATGATGCGGGTCCAGGGCATGGGACCCATGACACTTTTCACAAAGTCGGGGCCACCCACGCTGGAGCCGGGAAACACCTTGACAATCTCCACACCCAGTTCCTGCGCGTCGCCAATCTCGGTAGCGGAGCCACAGCCTGGGCTGTACGGAATGCCGCGCCGGTTGCAGACCTTGGCCACGTCAGCGTTGAGCAAGGGCCCCACCACAAATTTGGCACCATTGGCAATGAACAGGCCCGCCGTGGGGGCGTCCACAATCGAGCCTACGCCCATGATCACCGATGGGTCAGCCTTGGCAAAGTGGCGGGTCACGTCATAAAACACATGCGCGGCAAAGTCACCCCGGTTGGTGAATTCCACACACTTGGCACCTGCGTTGGCGCAGGCCTGAATCACGTTCACACAAAGTTCCACGTCGGGGTGGTAGAACACCGGGATGACGCTTTGTTGCATCATGGCGGCCAAAACGGCCATGCGATCTTTTGAAGCCATGGGTCAATCTCCTTCTAGAAGTCAAGTTCACAAAATGCCTGGTCAGACAAGTGCGGGCCAAGCGGGGTTTCGGGCCGGTGTTTACATCACCGCGCCCACATGCCAAGGCAAAAATTCGTCGTTGCCGTAGCCAAGTTCTTCACTGCGCACCTTCTCGCCAGAGGCATGGCGCAAGATGGCGTCAAAAATACGCTGGCTGATGTCGGTCATCGGTGTGCCTGTGATCAGGTCACCACAATTGACATCCATGTCGTCGCGCATGCGCTCAAACAAGGCGTTGTTGGTCGCCAGCTTGAGGGTGGGCACACCTGCACAGCCAAATGCTGAGCCGCGCCCGGTGGTAAAACAAATGATTTGCGCGCCACCGGCGGCCTGGCCCGTGGCCGACACCGGGTCGTAACCGGGGGTGTCCATATAAACAAAACCTTTGGCGGTGACGGGTTCGGCGTACAAGTAAACGCCGTTGAGCGGGCTGGTGCCACCTTTGGCCACGGCACCCAGTGATTTCTCAAGAATGGTGGTCAGGCCACCGGCCTTGTTGCCCACCGAAGGATTGTTGTTCAACTCACCCCCGGCGCGGGTGGTGTAGTCCTTCCACCAGGCGATGCGCCCGAGCAGCTTGGCGGCAACTTCCGGACTGGCCGCGCGGCGCGTCAGCAGGTGTTCGGCACCATATATTTCAGGGGTTTCCGACAG
>JBIJDQ010000024.1:0-13492 GCA_044344025.1 Rhodoferax sp. | reverse complement strand
TATTGGACGGTCACCTCAGGCTAATTTGACCAAAAAATCTCGCAAAAACACTTTTTGAGACAACATTTGATGACCCTCTACCGTGAATTTGAAAACCAGGCGCAGATTGACGCGCAGTACAACCCGGCCATCAAGCTGGCGGACATCACGGCGCCAGGCCGCCATTACGCGCAGCGCTCGGCCCACGCCAGGGACACCTTGCCTTGCAAGCTGGACGTGCCGTATGGCCCAACCCGTGTTGAAACACTCGACATCTTCCCCGCTGATGTGCCTAACGCCCCGGTGTTTGTGTTCCTGCACGGTGGCTACTGGCGGGCGTTGTCCAGCAAAGACTTCAGTTGTGTGGCACTGGGCTTGCAGCCGTTGGGCATCACCACGGTGGTGGTCAACTACGCCTTGTGCCCCCAGGTGAGCATTGATGAAATCACCCGCCAAGTGCGTGCGGCGGTGGCCTGGACGCACCGCCACATTGCCGACCATGGAGGCGACCCGACGCGCGTGGCCTTGGGCGGGCACTCAGCGGGCGCGCACTTGACCGCCATGTGCCTGCAAACGCCCTGGGCGCAAGACTACGGCTTGCCGTCAGACCCTCTGGCTGCGGCGGTGCTGGTCAGCGGCATTTACGACATTGCCCCGCTGCGTTACAGCTATTTGCAGCCCATGATCCAGCTTGACGATGGCATCATTCGGCGCAATTCCCCGCTGTTTTCTGTGCGGCCCTGTGCCACACCGGTGTGGGTGAACTGGGGTGATGAAGAAACGCCTGAGTTTGCGCGCCAGGCCAGCAGTTTTCATGCGGCTTGGCAGCAAGCAGGCAATACGGGTGAGTTGAGTGCGCTACCCCAGGCTGACCACTATCGCGGTATTCATGGCTTTGAGGATGCGGCCAGCCCCTTGAGCCAGTGGCTGGCCAACAAACTCGGCTGCAATTTGCCCGATCTTCAACCGGGCTAAACCACCCGCTCCAAGATCAGCACGGCAAAAAAGCCAAACGCCGACATCAGCGCCCATTTCAGGATGACCCAGCCCCAGCGTTTGAAGCGTGGGTCGCCCGTGCCGGCATAAAAGGCAAACGACACCAGTGCGCCCAACAGCATCATTAAAACAAGCCAGCGAAACAGCAGCATGGTGGTGCCTTGAGATGGGTTACCAGGCGCGCGCCAGTTGCGCAAACCCTTTGGGCGCGAGTTTTTCGTTCTCGAACGTCACCACATCCCAGGCCTCGGGGTGGTTCAGCAACTCACGCAGCAGCAGGTTGTTGAGCGCATGGCCTGAGCGAAACGCGCTGTAGCTGGCCAGCAGCGGCTTGCCCACCAGGTACAGGTCGCCCATGGCATCCAGAATTTTGTGTTTGACAAACTCGTCGTCATAACGCAGGCCACCCGCGTTGAGCACCTTGTAGTCGTCCATCACGATGGCGTTGTCCAGCCCGCCGCCCAGCGCCAGGCCATTGGCACGCATCATTTCGACATCTTTGGTAAAGCCAAACGTGCGGGCGCGGGCAATGTCTTTGGAGTACGAGTCGGTGCTCATGTCAAACAGCACACTCTGCCCGGTAGAGTCAACCGCCGGGTGGCTGAAGTCAATCTCAAAGCGCAACTGGTAGCCATGGTAGGGGATCAGTCTGGCCCATTTTTCGGTCGCCCCTTCGCCTTGGCGCACTTCCACCGGGGCCAACAGGCGGATAAAACGCCTTGGGGCGTTTTGCAGCTCAATGCCTGCGCTTTGCAGCAAAAACACAAATGAGGCTGCTGAGCCGTCCAGGATAGGCACCTCTTCGGCGGTGATGTCCACATACAGGTTGTCGACCCCCAAGCCAGCGCAGGCTGACATCAGGTGCTCAACCGTGTGTACTTTGGCATTGCCATTGGAGATGGTGGACGCCATGCGGGTGTCGGTCACAGCCAGAGCGGACACCGGTATGTCCACCGGTTCCGGCAGGTCCACACGGCGAAACACAATGCCGGTGTCAGGCTGCGCTGGGCGCAGGGTGATTTCTACACGCTGGCCGCTGTGCAGGCCGACACCTACGGCGCGGGTCAGGGTTTTGAGGGTTCGTTGTTTAAGCACGTGGGGATTTTACTTTTACCGAGGCGATGCGTCATTTTTAAGCTGGTGGCGCAACGCAGCGTAGTCTGGCACCACCGAGCGCACCGTGTCCCAGAAGCGCGGGCTGTGGTCCATCACCCGCAGGTGGCTGAGTTCATGCGCCACCACGTAATCAATCACCGACAAGCGCAGGTGAATCAGCCGCCAGTTCAGTCGAATTGAGCCATCGGCCTTGGCACTGCCCCAGCGGGTACCCGCATTGCTCAGGCCCAGCTTTTTCCACTGCACACCCAGCAAGGGGGCAAAGTGGTCCAGGCGCTCCTGAAACAGGTGTTTGGCTTGGCGCATCAGCCAGGCTTGCACCACATCGCGAATCTGCTCCGGGTTGGCCGTGTGGGGCAAACTCAGGCGCAACACGCTGGCCACTGCAAGGCTTCCCGGACCATCGTTCGGTGGTGTCGAGACCAGTTCCGCTCCGGCACCTCCAAAATGGTGGTGCGGGTCCAGTTGCAGGATCACCGTCTGGCCCAAAAACGGCACGCTGGCCCCATCGCGCCAGTCAATCACCTGGGCCGACAAACGGGCATGGCGCTCCCGGGTTTCCTGCAATTTGCGCAAAATCCAAACCGACTTGGTCTTCAGGGCCACATCGACCTCAGACAGCGTGACCCACTTGGGGGCGCGCACCGCCAGGCCATCAGGCCCGACGCTGAAACCAATGCTGCGGCGTTGCCCGCGTTTGAACTCATAAGCCACCAAGGCCTCACCCAAACGCACTTCACGGCTGGCCTGCGGGTGGCGAAACTGAATGGGAGCCAACCCCCCAGACACGTTGACAGGAATCTCTGGCTTGGCCAGGCGTGGCTTTGGGCCTGGGACTTTGGGCGCATCAGACGCTACATGATCAATAGCGTCTTGTGTCCTATTGACAATCACTACCGGCTGATTTGTCTCAAAAAGATCAAGCGTGAAGCGCAGCAAAGGGTGCATGGCCTGGTGCCGTCCTTACGCCGGGGTCTTGGTGGGCGGATAAGCCTGCGGGTCAATGCGGCGCATCTCGGCCTCAATCCAGCGCTCGGCATCACGCATCAGGCCTTTGGGGTCACGCCCCACCGAGTCAATGGCCGGGCCAATCGACACCGTGACCACCCCGGCATGTTTGACAAACCCGTCTTTAGGCCAGCAACGGGCGGTGGCCACGGCCACCGGTATCACCGGTGCCCCTGCCTGCACCGCCAAGCGGGTGCCAGCAGTTTGGTAAGTGCCTTTTTCACCCCGGGCCATGCGGGTGCCCTGGGGGAACATGATCACCCAGGTGCCATGGCCCAAGACCCGGCAACCCTGCTCAATGACGTGTTTCATGGCCTCGGTGCGCGACTCGCGGTCAATGTGGATCATGTCCAGGCGGGCCATCGACCAGCCAAAAAAAGGAATTTTCAGCAGCTCGCGCTTGAACACATAGGCCAGAGGGTGCGGCATCAGGGTGGGCAACAGCAGGGTTTCCAGAGTGGACTGGTGGTTGACCAACAACACCGCCGCACTGGCCTTGCCGACCGGCAGGTGCTCATTACCCAACACCTCAAACCGCACACCCAAAATCACCCGCGTGCCCCACATCACCACCCGAAACCAGCTCACCGCTGTCCACCAGGTGGCGGTACGGGTTGACACCAGCGACACCAGCAGCACGGCCAGGGTCCAGGGCACCACGGTGATGACCATCCAGAGCATGTGAAAAATCGAACGAATCAGGGACATTGCAGGCATTGTCAGGCTGTAGTGCTTATCCACTTGGCGTGGATAGCTCTATTGTTTATAGCGATCAAACCAGCATCAACTCATCCGCCCGCACGAGTGAGGAAAAAATCGACGAAAGCCGACAAGTCCTCATGCACCTGGGTCTCGGCCGGAAAAGCCTCTGACAAGGCGCGCGCCTTGTAGGCAGCACCCTTGCCCGTCAGCACCAGATGCGGCTCACAACCCATGGCCGCACCGGCCACCAGGTCGCGCGCGGAGTCGCCCACGCAGGCCACGTTTTTCAGGCTCAGGCCATAGCGGTCAGCAATTTGCTCAAACAGTCCGCTGTGGGGCTTGCGACAGCGGCAACCCTCATCGGGCGCATGGGGGCAATAAAACACCACGTCAATGCGCCCGCCCACGTCGGCCAGCGCCTTGTGCATCTTGGCGTGAATCTCGTTGAGGTCAGACACCTCAAGCAGCCCGCGCCCCAGCCCCGATTGGTTGCTTGCCACCACCACATGCCAACCCGCGTGATTCAGCCGGGCAATGGCCTCCATCGCTCCGGGCAGCGGATGCCACTCAGCAGCCGATTTGATGTACTCGTCGCTGTCGTGGTTGATGGTTCCGTCGCGGTCCAAAATGACGAGTTTGAGTTGGGTCATGGTGCGCTTTGGTGTAGGTGGGGCAATTGGCTCAGGCCGCCAGACGCGACAGGTCAGCCACCTGGTTCATGGCGATGTGCAGGGTCTTTAACAGGCCAAGCCGATTCAGTCGCAGGTCCATGGCTTCGGCGTTGACCATCACACCTTCAAAAAACGCGTCCACCGGCACACGCAACGCGGCCAGGGTTTGCAGGGATGCCGCGTAGTCAAGCGCATCCATTTGCGCTTGCGCCTGGGGCAACACAGATTTCATGGTGGCAAACAACGCGGCCTCGGCAGGCTCCTGCAGCAGCAGTTCGCTCACATGGGCATCCACGTCGTCGGCCTTTTTCAGGATATTGCTGATGCGTTTGTTGGCCGCAGCCAGCGCTGGCGCTTCGGGCAAGGCGGCAAAGGAACGCACCGCCGCCAAGCGCTTGGGCACGTCACCCAGACGCTGTGGGCGCAGGGCCAGCACGGCGTCCACTTCAAGGGCGCTGTAGCCTTGTTCACGCAAAGAACCGGCC
This sequence comes from Rhodoferax sp., assembly GCA_044344025.1. Classification (GTDB taxonomy): domain Bacteria; phylum Pseudomonadota; class Gammaproteobacteria; order Burkholderiales; family Burkholderiaceae_C; genus Rhodoferax. The sequence continues at coordinate 8,535 of JBIJDQ010000024.1, read as the reverse complement.
AAGCGGTCAAACACAAAATCATTCAAGGCCACGCTGGCATCGGTAATTTTGTTGCCAAAGGCGGGCGTGGCCGCAGCCACCAGCGCATTCAAGTCAAGGGACAAGTCGGCCTCAATCAGCATGCGGATCACGCCCAGCGCATGGCGACGCAGCGCAAACGGGTCTTTGTCACCCGTGGGCAGGTTACCAATGCCAAACATGCCCACCAGGGTCTCCAGCTTGTCTGCCAGCGCCACCACCAATCCCACCCGGTTGCGTGGCAAGGTGTCACCGGCAAAGCGGGGTTTGTAATGGTCTTCAATGGCATCGGCAAGGGTTTGACCCAGGCCGTCGTGCAAGGCGTAGTAGCGCCCCATGGTGCCTTGCAGCTCCGGGAACTCACCCACCATGTCGGTCAGCAAATCGGTCTTGGCCAGGCGGGCGGCCAGCTCGGCTTGCTGCGCCAGCGCTGTACCCTCCAGCTGCAGGGCCAGGGTGTGGGCAATCAGGCACACCCGCGCCATGCGTTCACCCTGTGTGCCCAGCTTGTTGTGGTACACCACTTTGTCGAGCCCAGCCACACGGGATTCCAGCGTCTTTTTGCGGTCCTGGTCAAAGAAAAATTTGGCATCGCTCAGGCGCGGGCGCACCACACGTTCGTTGCCACCAACCACCAGGCTCGCGTCATCGGGGTTGATGTTGCTGACCACGAGAAATTTGTTGGTCAGTTTGCCTGCTGCATCGAGCAGCGGAAAGTACTTCTGGTTGGCCTTCATGGTCAGGATCAGGCATTCCTGGGGCACATCCAGAAACTCGGTCTCAAACGCACACACCAGCACCTTGGGGCGCTCCACCAGCGCCGTGACCTCGTCCAGCAAAGCGTCGTCGTCAATCGGCTGGCAACCGCCACCCACTTGCTGCGCTGCGAACGCCAATTGCTGCACGATGTCGGCACGGCGAGCGGCAAACGAGGCAATCACGGCCCCATCAATGGCCAGCGTGTCGGCATAAGCGTCAGCGGTCTCGATCACCACCGGGGACTTCAGCGCCTCAAAACGGTGCCCCTGGGTGCTGTTGCCTGCGGTCAAGCCCAGCACCTTGATGGGCACCACGGTGCTGCCATGCAAAGCCACCAGGCCATGCGCCGGGCGAACAAACTTGACGCTGCTCCAGCCGGGCAGCTCGCAGTCGGTCTCCAGCTGGTAAGTCATGACTTTGGGGATAGGCAACTGTGCCAATGCGGCCAGCAGGGCCTGCTGCAGGCCCATGTCCAGCGTGGCACCGTTAACCAGGCTGTCATAAAACAAGGCATCGGCCTTGCCATCGGGCGCTTTGCGCAAGGCGGCCACGGCAAACACCGGGTCAGACACATCAGCCCCCAGCGCTTGCAGCTTTTTCAGCAGCGCGGGTGTGGCCAGGCCATTGGCATCGAGCCCGACACTGACCGGCATGAGCTTTTGCTGCACGGCTTTGTCAGCGGCTTTGGCGGCCACATGGGTGATGTGGGCCGCCAGGCGGCGTGGTGAGGCAAACGGCGTGGCGACCGAGTCTGTGGAGGCCAGCCCCAGCGTGCGCAACTGGCTGGCCAACTGGCTGGCAAACACGTCGCCCAGTTTTTTAAGCGCTTTGGGGGGCAGCTCTTCAACAAACAATTCAACGAGGAGGTTTTGGTGCGTCATGGTCATGCGGCTTTCTTGGACATTTCAGCGACCCATTCGCGCGGGGCCATCGGAAAACCCAGACGCTCACGGCTCTCGTAATAACTCGTGGCCACGCCACGGGCCAGGTTGCGAATGCGGCCAATGTAGGCAGCGCGCTCAGTCACAGAGATTGCGCCACGTGCATCAAGCAAGTTAAAACTGTGCGCGCATTTCAGCACCTGCTCATAAGCGGGCAGCGCCAGTTGCGCTTCCATCAGGTGTTTGGCCTGTTTTTCGTGGGCGGTGAACGCGGTGAACAAAAAGTCCGCGTCGCTGTGCTCAAAGTTGTAGGTGGACTGCTCCACCTCGTTTTGTTTGTACACATCGCCATAGGTCAACTTGGTGCCATCAGGAGATTCTGTCCAGGTCAGGTTGTAGACGTTGTCCACACCCTGCAAATACATGGCCAGGCGCTCCAGCCCGTAGGTGATCTCGCCGGTGATGGGCTTGCAGTCAATGCCCCCCACCTGCTGGAAGTAGGTGAACTGGGTCACCTCCATGCCGTTGAGCCAGACTTCCCAGCCCAGACCCCAGGCACCCAGCGTGGGATTTTCCCAGTCGTCTTCGACAAAACGAATGTCGTTTTTCTTCAAATCAAAGCCCAAGGCTTCGAGTGAGCCCAAATACAACTCCAGAATGTTGCTGGGGGCTGGTTTAAGGACGACTTGGTATTGGTAGTAGTGCTGCAGTCGATTGGGGTTTTCGCCATAACGGCCGTCTTTCGGGCGGCGGCTGGGCTGCACATAAGCGGCTTTCCAGGGCTCCGGCCCAAGCGCTCGTAAAAATGTAGCGGTATGTGACGTACCAGCGCCCACTTCCATGTCATAAGGCTGCAAAAGTGCACAGCCTTGGGCATCCCAGTAGGACTGCAGTTTCAAGATGATTTGTTGGAAGGTCAACATGGTTTTTGGGGCGACGTGTGATGTCACCAGAGGGTCAAACGGGATCATGCCGTCGCTTGCATGAAAGTGTGTGATTTTACGGGCTTGTCTGACGGGAAGACCGGCCTGCTTGAGCTGTAGCTGACGCATGTCAGCTTGAGGTCGATTTGATCTGGCTTGGCTGGTTGGCTGGTTGGCTGGTTGGCTGGTTGGCTGGTTGGCTGGTTGGTTGGTTGGTTTGGGTTGAGAGGGTCATGGAGGGGGATGCTTTTTGTTCTTCCCCCCCTCTCCCCCAACCCCTCTCCACCCCCGCCGGGGCGGAAAGGGGAGCTAACAGCCGTATTTGGCCGGTTGTTTTTAGTGGCGAACTGCCTGCCGAGAAGCCGTTTGTCACTTTTTTGAATAGCATACCGCCCGCTATTAATACCAAAAAGGTGAGCAAACTATCCTTATTGGTAGAGCAACAGAGGCCAATTTCTTATAGAAATTGGCAAATAGCTTAAAAAAAATTGACCAAAACCTCACCCACTTTCCCACTGCCCCACGGCGTGTAAGACCTCCGTCAAAACACGCGGCCACATACGGCTGTTGACACCCTTTCTCGCCCGGCGGGGCGGGAAAGGGTGGGGGGATAGGGTGGGGGAAGGTAGTTTGCGTTTGAAACCCCGGCAATTCTGAACCCGGCCGCTCTGAAACCCTGCACGCCGGCAGTCCGGCAACCCAGACCTAGCGCTGCCGACGCATCCAGACAACACAAACCACAAAAACTGCCAACATCACCAACGGCCACTGTCCCCAGCGCGAGACCCACCAGGCATACGGCGTGATGCCCTCGCGCCCCTTCACCTCGGCAGCCAGGGCCTGCGCCACATGGTTGGGCAAGGCGTGCGTCACTCGGCCTTGGTGGTCCACAACAGCCGTGCGACCGGTGTTGGTGGCCAACAAAAAAGGCCGATCAAACTCCAGCGCCCGCACACGGGCAATCAACAAGTGCTGGTCCATCGCCAAGTGTTCACCAAACCAGCCCAGGTTGCTGAGGTTGACCAAAATGGTGGGGGCCTTCGATGCCTCGGTAAACAGGGCAGCCATCTCTTCACTGAACAGGTTTTCATAACAAATGGTGGTGGCCAGGCGCTGCCCCTGCCAGTCAAACGTGGGTTGAGGCAAAGCACCCCGGCTGAAATCACCCAGAGGGATGTTCATCAGGTTGGTAAACCAGCGAAACAGTGGTGGAATGAACTCGCCAAATGGCACCAGGTGGTGCTTGTCATAACGCCACACCTCAAACTGCCCTGGTTTGAGCCCAACCACCGAATTGGTGTAACCCAGCGCATAGCTGCCCAGCGGCATGCCGATCAACGCCGCCTGTTCACCGCTGGCAAAACGCTGTTGCAGGGCCTGCCAATAGCCTTCAGGCAATTGCTCGGGCAACAGCGGCAAGGCGGTTTCCGGGGTGACGACGAGTGTGCTTCGGCTGGTATTTAACTGTTCGCCGTACCAGCGCAAGGCTTTTGGCACACCCGCGTTCTGGTCAAATTTTTCGTCCTGGGCAATGTTGCCCTGCAACAGCGTCACGCTGAGGGTGCCAGTGAAGCGGCCCGCTGGCGCAGGCAACACCTGCATCAACACCACAGCCGTCACCAGAGCCAATGCAGGGGGCACACCGGCACGCCAGCCATCGGCACGAAGCAGCAACACCAGCAGCACGGCCAAGCCTGCCGCCAAAGCACTGAGGCCGTTGAGTCCCACCCAGGGCAAAGCGCCAGCCAAGGGCCCGTTGACATGCGCATAGCCCACCGCGCCCCAGCCAAAGCCGCTTAAAAATAGCCCGCGCGCCAATTCGGCCAGCATCCACAATGCTACAAAATAAATAGCTAACAGTGCTTTATTGAAGGGCACTACAGCCCTAAATAACCATGAAATAGCCGCGTAGTACAGCGCCAGCACTGCCGCCAATGCACAAACGGCCAAAACGGCCACCGGTGCGGCCAGGCCGCCGTAACTGTGCATGGAGGTAAACAACCAGCCAAAGGTGCAGGCCAGCCATGCGGTGGCAAACCACCAACCCAACCAAGCGGCGCGGCGCGGGCTGTCAGTGCCCAGCAGCAGTTGCGCCAAGGTGGCCAGCGCCAGCGTTTGACCCCACCACACGGGTTGACCTTGGGCCAAGCCAATCATCTGGGCCATTTGTGGCATGGCCCAGGGCCAGGCAAGGCTGGCGGCTTGCAGCGCACCGGCCAGCAGCGCCAGAAAAATCACAGCCAGATCCTGCCCTGCCTCCCGGCGCACAAACAAACCGCGACCACTGGTCTGAGGGTTAGACCGGAACATCAAGCACGGGTGCCACCTTGAACCACTTCACTGCCCCACCCTTGGTGTGCAACACGGCAAAGTCCAGCCCGGCCATCACATGGTGTTCGCCTCGACGAGGCACATGGCCCATTTCATGGGCGATCAGGCCACCAATGGTGTCAAATTCGTCGTCGGGGTCGGTACTGTCAAGCTTGACACCAAACGCGTGTTCCACCCGCTCAATGGTGGTATCGCCACTGACGCGGTAGCTGCGATCCGCCAGGCCAAAAATGTCGCCTTCGTCGTCGGCAATGTCGAACTCGTCTTCGATTTCACCCACAATCTGTTCCAGCACGTCTTCAATCGTGACCAAGCCAGCAACACGGCCAAACTCATCAATGACGATGGCCAGGTGGTTGTGGTTGCTTTGAAAATCGCGCAACAAATCGTTCAAGCCCTTGCTCTCGGGCACAAACACCGCCGGACGCAAAAGAGCCCGGATATTGAGTTCGGGGGCGCGTTGCAATTTAAGCAAATCCTTGGCCATCAAGATGCCAATGATGTTTTCCCGCTCGCCTTCAAACACCGGAAAACGCGAATGCGCAGTGTCAATCACCCCGTGCATCATCTCGTCGAACGGGTCATTGATGTTGACCAGTTCCATGCGTGTGGTGGGCACCATGACATCGCCAGCGCTCATTTCGGCCATGCGAATCACGCCTTCGAGCATTTTTCGGGAATCCGCGCCGATCAGCTGGTTGTGCTCGGCATCTGCCAGGGTTTCAATCAACTCGTCGGTCGAGTCCGGACCGGGGTGAATGAACTCGGCAATTTTTTGCAAAAAAGTGCGGTTATCTTCCCGGTCGGGGCGCGTGGGGTAAGGGTCAGACACAGCCAGGCAGGCAGGACATGCGGTTGTTAAACAAGCCTCAAGGATAGCGGATTGTCATGACACCCAAAAAAGCCTGGTCTCGACGCTGCCAAACGGCAGTTGCCGTCATTGCCGCGGTTGGCTGCCCCCGGCTTCGCGCCAACTGGTGTTGAAGCGCATCATCATGTCGCTGAACTGCTTGGCCTGCACCTTGATCTGGTAGTTGGCCTGGGCCATGTGCTCTTCCACCAACTCGGTCATTTTTGAGTTCAAGGTCGAGGGCGGCAGCACCAGATGCGCCTCAGATTCCGAACCCTCCCGCTTCACAGTGGCTCCGGCGCGCCGTGCAATCTTGAGCATGACGGTGTTTTCAGTGAGCACATGCAAAAACATCATGCGCACACCCTGGTTGCTGGCGTGCATCAGGGCACGCTCAAACAGACGGTTGCCAAACCGGCGTCCGCGCGCCTGCGGCAACACCGACACGCCAAACTCGGCGCAAGCATCCAGACGGACATCGCTTGAGTACGCCAGGTGGGCCACGGCAATCAATTGCAGGCGGCGGTTGTAAATGCCAAATATTTCGTCGCGCTCAAAATCCAGGCCAGCCACGTAGTCGTCAATCTGCGTATCGCTGACGGTATAGCCAAAACGGTAATAGCGGTCATCTGAATTCAGCGCCTTCAAGTGCCCGCCAATCCTCGCACGGTGGTTTTCACCTAGCGATCGAATCGGAACAATCAGGTCCGTCTTGCCAACAGCAGGCGCCAAGCTGGGTGCCGGCGCATCCGACAACGGGCTGCGCAATGTTGAAGTCTGTTTAGCGGGTGTAAAAGTGTCGTACATGGCGCTGAATATAAGGGTATTCCCTAGGTCCTCCTACCTAAATATTGTCAATAACCCCAAAGTTGTGGCGTTTGACACAGTTTGTGATCCTGCGCACCGATAAACTGCACTAACTATGAAAGCGTCACAAGAGATTCGCGAAGCCCTGGCCCGAGTAGCGGAGTTGCGATACGTGGCCAGCCAGCCAGGTGATTTGGCCTTGGCGCTGCAAGCCGTTAAACACCTGCAGGCTCAGCGTTTTGCATGCACCTACGCCGACTTGCTCAGCAGCCCCATGTTTTCACCCAGCGCCACCTTTTTTTTGGAAGAACTTTACAGTGCCAAAGACTACAGTGACCGCGATGCGCAGTTTTCACGCATTGCAGGCACCATTGAGCGAACTTTTCCTGAGTCGGTCATCACCACCGTCACCGCGCTGGCCAGGCTGCACCGGCTGACCGAAGAGCTTGATTTGGCCATGGCACGCCACTGGTGCCAGGTTGATTCACCCAGCGACGCGGCCCGCTACGTGACGTGCTGGCGAGCCGTCAACCAGCGCGAAGATCGCAACTGGCAACTGGCAACCGTGCTGCAAATTGGCCAGTCCCTGGGCAAACTGACCCGCAAACCCGGCCTGCGGCTGTTGCTGAAAATGATGCGCCGCCCGGCTGAGTTGGCCGGACTGGGGTCCTTGCAAGCGTTTCTGGAGTCGGGCTTTGACCACTTCTGCGGCATGGCCAAGTCTGGGCAAGTGGATGCTTTTCTCACGACCATTCGGGCGCGTGAATCCTTCTGGATTGACCGCCTTTTTGATGCTGAACCTGCCGCTTGCGTGGCTGAATTGACCCAAACGCTGCCTGTCGCCCCAAACCCTTGATTCACAAAGCCGAATGACCCAACCCCTGCCCCTGCCTCATGGCGTGACCCTGCTGGAGCGCGGCTGGTTGTCCTCCAACAACATCCTGATCAAAAACGCTGACCACTGTGCGCTGGTGGACAGCGGCTACGCCACGCACACCGGCCAAACCCTGGCGTTGATTGAGGCAGAACTTCTGGGCCAACCGCTGGATGTGCTGGTCAACACCCATTTGCACAGTGACCACTGCGGTGGCAACGCAGCCCTGCAAGCGCGTTACCCGAAGCTGCAAACCCTGATTCCGCCAGGCCAGGCCCGCCATGTGACCACCTGGGATGCCCACGCCCTCTCCTACACCCCCACCGGGCAGCTGTGCGACCCCTTCACCTTTACCGCCACACTGCAACCCAACACCGAGCTTGAATTGGGCGGCCAGCGATGGCAAGTGCACGCCGCACCTGGGCACGACCCCAGTTCAGTGATCTTGTTCGAACCCCGCTCACGCCTGCTGCTGTCGGCCGATGCCTTGTGGGAAAACGGTTTTGGCGTAGTGTTCCCGGAGCTTGATGGGGAAGATGCCTTCACCGAGGTGGCCCAAACCCTTGACCTGATTGAGGCGCTGGATGCCCGCACCGTGATCCCTGGTCACGGCCCGGCGTTTACCGATACCCAAGCGGCCATCCAACGTGCCCGTAAACGGCTGGGTAGTTTTGTCGATGAGCCCGCCAGACACATCCGTTATGCCGCCAAGGTGTTGATCAAGTTCAAACTCCTGGAGTTGCAACGCATTCCGGTGCAGGCCCTGCTGGATTGGGCCCACAGCACCCATCTGGTGGCACAAGTGCACCGTGCAGACGCTTGCGACATGGGGTTCGACGCGTGGGTGGCAGCGCTGGTTGACGAACTGGTGCGCAGCAACGCGGCGCGGCGCGAAACCGGGTTTGTGCTAAACGTTTAGCCGGTGGTGACCCATGGAGTGGGCACCGCTCAATCGTCCTGCATTCAGCCGGCAAACATAAAGCCTGAGGAACATTGGCGCTTTGCATCCGAGGCACCAAGCAGTGCCAACGGGTCTGCAAATGGATTTACAGTCAGGCTTCACTTCAGGGGCCTGGTTTGAACCCGACAAAA
>JBIJDQ010000264.1:0-4100 GCA_044344025.1 Rhodoferax sp. | reverse complement strand
CGCCTTCCATGATCACGTTCATGAATTTGGACAGCTCTACATTGCCGAACTTGGGATCCGGCAGAATTTCACGTTTAGGGACTTCGCGACGACGTGGCATTTTTTCACCTCTTTGCTTCAGTTGGCATTTTTTCAAACACCGGGAGAGTTAATTAATAAGACTCTCACTTACTCGACCCGAACATTGGGTCACTACGTCCATTCACTGCGCCACGCAGCAAACAAACACCATTTACTTAAACGAACCGGCCGATTATTTGGCTTTTGGACGCTTTGCACCGTACTTGGAACGCGACTGCTTGCGGTCTTTTACACCTTGCAAATCAAGCGAGCCGCGAACAATGTGGTAACGCACACCAGGCAAGTCCTTGACACGACCACCACGAACCAGCACCACGCTGTGTTCCTGCAGGTTGTGGCCTTCACCGCCGATGTAAGAAATCACCTCAAACCCATTGGTCAGACGCACTTTTGCAACTTTACGCAAAGCTGAGTTTGGCTTTTTTGGGGTTGTGGTGTAGACGCGAGTGCAAACACCGCGGCGCTGTGGAGAATTTTCCATCGCAGGGCTCTTGGACTTGACGGTCTCAACCGCACGCCCCTGACGGATTAACTGATTGATGGTTGGCATTGAGCCTCCTAAAAACAAAAACGTCCCTAAACGTTCGAAATACAAAACGTGAACCTCTTCGGAAATTCCGAAAAGCTCATGACTATATCAGGTCGGAGGTCTTAGTGCAATTCATTTGATCCATAGCCGTACTGTGTCCCATGCTCGCCCTATCACCCCGGACTCCTCGACACCACGCAGCGCCAACAGAGGCACTTCGGCCAGAGCTTGTCCAGCATTGGTGATTTTTAGCATGCCTACCTGTTGCCCCGTGAGAATGGGTGCCAGCAGCGGCTCAGGTCGAACCACCTGAGTAGTTAGTTTTGCCCCCATGCCAGTAGGCACCGCTACGACGATGGCACGCGGCTGGCCTAAGGCGACAGTGGCTTCCTTGCCCTTCCAAACGGCAGGCGAAACCACTGGCTGGTTGGTGTCGAACAACTTGACTGCCTCAAAGGCGGTGTAGCCCCAATTAAGCAGTTTTTGCGACTCATTCGCCCGTGCATTTTCGCTGGTCGCACCAAGGACAACAGAAAGCATGCGACGGGCGCCCAAAGCATCTGGTGACCCTACAGGCGCGCCAGGCTTGCCCAAGCCTGGCACCTCCCGCTTTGCCGAGGCAATCAGGCAATAGCCGGCAGCATCGGTATGCCCAGTTTTGAGCCCATCCACCGTTGGATCTCGAAATAGCAACAGGTTTCGGTTGCTGTCGTTTGCTGCTGGCGTACCGTCATAGCGGTATTTCTTAATGGCGTAATACGCTACAAAATCAGGAAAATCCTGCATCAGGCGAGTAGCCAATATGCTTAGATCGCGAGCAGTGGTCGTGTGACCAGCCTCCGTCAAGCCTTCAGGGTTCTTGTAAGCCGTGGACTTCATGCCCAGCACCTTGGCCTGGTCGTTCATCTGCTGTACGAAGCGCTCAAGCGTCCCGCCAACGCCCTCGGCCAACGCCACAGTCGCGTCATTCCCGCTTTGCACAATCATGCCCTTGATCAAGTCTTCTACAGGAACCTTCATTTTTGGATCAATGAACATGCGAGAGCCTTGCATTTTCCAAGCGCGCTCACTTACTGAAAAAGTTTGCTTGAGGTCGATTTTTTTTGCACGGAGCGCTTCAAACACCAAATAGGCCGTCATCAGCTTGGTAAGAGATGCGGGTTCGACGCTTGAATCGATATCTTTTTGCGCCAAGATCTGATTTGCCGTGACATCGAGCAAAATGTAAGAGCGTGCAGCGATTTCTGGGGGTTGCGGCACCTGTGCGACAGCGCACAGAGCAAAAGTTGCGAAAAGGGATAGAAGAATTTTTTTCATGGAATGCTGAGGTGGATGCGTGGCGCAACAGCAAAAAATAGAACTATTAAATATATAGCATACTTTCTATGACTGGAAACCACTACAGTCCTATTTGATGTTAACTTAACGACCCAGATGCTTTGGTATCACCAACCGCTGCACCACTTGGCCATTTTTCAGGTGGGACTCAACGATTTCATCGATGTCACTGCTGTCAACATAGCTGTACCAAACCGCTTCGGGGTAAACAACGGCCACCGGGCCGGCAGCGCAGCGATCCAAGCAACCGGATTTATTCACTCGAACTTGACCTGGACCAGACAATCCGGCTGCTTTGACTAGAGATTTACACCGCTCGAACGCTGCCACGGCACCATGCTGGGCACAGCATGCATCGCCGTTCTGACGTTCATTGAGACAGAAAAAGATATGTTTACCGAAGTAGCTGACCGGGGCCAAGTCGGTACCAAGGCTATCAGGCGTTTGAGGAATTGGATTTGTCATGCGAGGTATTTTAGTTTTTAAGCTCGTTACCCCACAGCAAACCCAACACATAAACCAAGGTAGCAAAAGGCCACACCCAGCCAAGCCACTGTGCCACACCGTGAAAACGGATAAAACGCCCCTGCTCCCATAAAAATAGCGTTTGTTCAAAATACGGGCCAACGGGTGTTTGATTAATCAGGCTCAATTCAATACCCAACGCCAACAGCGCAAGCGCGGCGCAAGCGCGACGCGGCGCCCAAACCAAGACACCAGAAAGTACCACTGCACTGACCAGCGCTGCCTTGACCGGCTGGTTTATCCAGACCCAAGCATGCTCTGGCCCGAAACTCATTGCTGTACTGAGCGCCGTAGCCCCGACACCAAAGACCATCAACCAAGCGACAAACCAGACGCGCTTCACCTTGTAACGAATAACGCAGTAGCCCAGAAGACACGGTATCAGCAGGCCTAGCAGCACACTGAGCCACTCAGCAGCAGCCAACATCGGCTGTAATTCAAAATCACGCAGCGGCAACCACTCTAAAAACGGGCTGTCGGCGAGCAAGTCGGCCAAAGCCGACTCCAACCGCTCCATAACCTGGCCCAAACCAAATGGCACCACGGCTGGAAACAACAATGCCGCTGGCCATAACGCCAAAAGAACCAATGCACCACGAGACTCGTCAACAAACCACTGGGCACGAAAACGACTCCAACGCTGAAGAAAACCAACACGCTCCAGAGTCCAGGCACTACCAGCTCCAAGCACAGCACCCGCCACATTCAACAACAAGTCTAAATTGGACGGCACACGATCCGGCAAATAGACCTGCAGGGATTCCAATCCAAGTGAGAGAATGATGGACACCAAAAGAGCCGCTGAGAGCGCGAAGCGGGTTCGACCCGTACGAAGAGCACTCAGGGCCAACAAAAACCCCAAGGGCACGTAGCCCAGTACATTGGCAACAACGTCAAAACCAGTCCAATACCTAGGCAAAGGTGCACTCAGAAACAACCAGGGACCAACGCCTTGATCACGCCAATTGGAAAAAGGATAAAGGCTAGCATAAACGATCAATCCCGAATACGCCAGCGCAAGGGGCCATGCCGAAGTTTTGTGCATCGGCGGTTTCGCCCTAAAACGGTTTCAACACCACGAGGCAGACGATGACCAACATCAGGAGTACTGGTATTTCGTTAAACCATCTGAACCACACGTGTCCATGATGGTGCACCCCCCGCGCCAACTGTTTCAACAGCACAGTGCAAGCGTAATGGTAACCAATGCAAAGCCCCACAGCCAACAGCTTTGCGTGCATCCACGCATTCCCCTGGCCCCATCCAATCCCGTAGCCTGCCCAAAGCCACGACCCGAAAAACAAAGCCGGAGCGGCAATTACTGTCATAAAACGGAGCAACTTGCGCGCCATCAAAAGGAGTCGATCACGTTCAGCCGTTGAACCCTCAGGAACCATCGCCAAGTTAACAAAAATTCTTGGCAGGTAAAAGAGGCCGGCAAACCAACTGGCGATGAAAACGATGTGAAGTGATTTGATCCAAAGCATGGCAGCAGTTTAAGTCAGTCATCAGAGTCACGCTGAATTTGACACGCGTTCACCCTCATGTAGTCGCGCGTCCCTTCAATCGTTTTGACCATCTTGCGGGAGGAACTCAATCTTCGAGAGTGCGGATTTTCTGGACAAAA
>JBIJDQ010000263.1:0-4115 GCA_044344025.1 Rhodoferax sp. | reverse complement strand
GTAGTCCTTTATTTATAAACGTTTGTAGCTACATATTAGATAGCAATTTGGCAACAAGTCTGAACCATGGAATACCGCCGAGTTGCGTCAGCCAGTCCCTATTGTGAGCCGGCCACCACCGATAAAATGACTTTTGCTCTGTGTGCTGAACCACCGCCGCACACCACAAGAGAGCCTGACCCCTCAAGAGTCCCTACTTTGAGGCAACTCGACACCACTCCATGAAGTTCAAACTCAACCGAGCCAACAAACGCTTTTTGGCACTGGTCGCGCTGCTGCCGATTTCCGTGCTGATCCTGGCAACCCTTTACATGCTGGGCATGACCCACCTGGAGGGCGAGCCGCGCACCTTTATGCAGGGGCTACAGTGGGCATCCGAGACCATCACCAACACGGGCTACGGTGCTGACAACCGCTGGCACCACCCCACGATGGCATTGTTCGTCATCGTGACCCCCTTTATTGGCCAGTTTCTCGTTTTTTTGGTGTTCCCGGTGGTGGTGTTGCCCTATTTTGAGGAACAGTTTGAAGTTCGCTTGCAGCATGTTTTGCCGCCGATGGCCGGGAAAGTGCTGTTCTATCGATTTGGGCCGGCCATTGAGTCGGTCCTGGAAGAATTCAAGGCAAATCACACCCCTTTTGTGATTTTCGAAGAGGACATGGAACTCGCCCGCAGCTTGCGTGACCGGGGCTTCAACGTCGTGTTTGGAAAACTGGCCGAGGACCCCTCGGCGCTGGCCAATGTCAGCAAAGCCAAAGCCGTGGTTGCCAATGCAGGCGACCATGCCAACGCAACCTTCACCATGATCGTTCGTGAGTATGGGTACAGCGGACCCCTGTTTGCACTGGCAGATGACCCGATTTATCGCCAGCCCATGGTTCAGATTGGCGCAACGGATGTCTTCACCCCAGCGCACGTGTTAGGTGCTGCGCTGGCATCACAGGCCAGCACCCGCATCAGCCCACCTGCAGAAGGCATGCATCTGCTGGGCACCAAGGTGGCCATGATGGAGTTCCGCGTCAGGGCAGAAAGCCCGCTGGCCGGCAAGCTACTTGGCGATTTGCGACTGCGCGAACAACATGGCGTGTCGGTCATTGGTCAATGGGTGGCAGGCACCTTCACTACCACCAAGGGGCCACAGACACGGGTCGAGCCAGGTGCCATCCTGGTCGTTGTTGGCGCGCACGCCAACCTGAAAATTGTGGAACGTATGGCCATGCCCATCCATCGGGCTGGCCCGATCGTGCTGGCGGGTTTTGGTGCTGTGGGACAGAAAGTGGTGGAGATGCTCAAAGATGCGGGCGAGAGTTGTGTGGTCATTGACCGTGTGGCCACGCACGGCGTTGATCTGGTGGGCAGCGTGTTGGAACGTACCACCCTGGACAAAGCACGGGTGAGAGAAGCCAGTGCCGTGGTGCTCGCGCTAAGCGATGACAGTGAATCGGTGTTTGCCACTGCGGTGGTGCGTGAATACGCGCCAGAAGTGCCTTTAATAGTGCGGGTACTGCGCACGCGCAACACCGCCCGAATTTATCGCGCAGGCGCTGACTTTGCCATCTCGGTCGGCCAGGTTGCCGGGCAAATTCTGGCCTACCAACTGCTTGACGAACAGGTGGTTCAAGTAGAGAACAGAATCAAGTTTGTCCGCCAGAGCGCGGGTACTCTGGTCGGGAAACACCCTTGGGGCAATGACGAACTGGACCAAACAGGTGCCAAAGTAATCGCCGTGGAAAGAGACCGCGAGGTGTTGGTCGAGTTTGAGCCTGGTTTCGCGCTGCGAGCCGATGATTCGCTCTTTGTTTGCGGCTCCATCAACAGCCTAGAGCGCTACCAACGCCGGTTTGGCACAACCACCGCTTGAAACCAGAGAAGTTAGCCCCTGATTCAGCCCTACCAAATTAAATCAGGGACAACGACGCGTGATGCGCCCCTAAAACTTGGGCAGGTGAAACTTGGGCGGCACACCCATGCGGGTATTGATGATCCACTGCTGTGCGATTGACAAAATGTTGTTCGTAATCCAGTACAGCACCAAACCGGCCGGGAAGAAGAAGAACATCACACTGAACGCCAGCGGCATGAACCACATCATTTTGGCTTGCATGGGGTCTGGTGGTGCCGGGTTCAATGAAGTTTGCAACACCGTCGTGAGCGTCATCACAATTGGCAGAATATAGAACGGATCGGGGCTTGACAGGTCGTGAATCCAACCAATCCAGGGTGCATTGCGCATCTCCACACTGGCCAACAGCACCCAGTAGAGCGCAATGAACACAGGAATCTGGATCATGATCGGGAAGCAACCGCCCATTGGATTAACCTTCTCCTCGCGGTAAATGCGCATCATCTCCTGCTGCATCTGCTGCGGGTTGTCCTTTAGGCGTTCACGCATTTCCATGATGCGCGGGTTGACCGCCTTCATCTTGGCCATGCTGGAATACGCCTTGGCGTTAAGCCAATAGAACGCCGCCTTGAGCAACAACACCAGGGCAACAATCGACCAACCCCAGTTGGCGATAAAACTGTGCAATTTGTCCAGCAACCAATACAGGGGCTTGGCCAACATGGTCAACCAGCCATAGTCCTTGACCAGTTCCAGCCCTGGGGTCAAAGCTTCCAGCACCTTTTCCTCCTGGGGGCCAGCAAAAAACTTGGCCTCAACAGTCTTACGGGCACCCGGCGCAATGGCCTCCAACGGGGCAATCATGCCGACTGAGTAAAGGTTGTTGTCCACCTTGCGCATGAACAGGTCGCGTTTGATGCCATCACCGAGCAACCAAGCGCTGGCAAAGTAATGCTGCACCATCGACACATACCCATTGCTGGCTGTTTTTTCAATGTCAACGTTGCCTTTCTCGATGTCGGCAAACTCCACTTTCTGGTACTTCTTGGCATCGGTGTAAATCGCGGGGCCGGTGAAAGTCGAGTAAAACGACGATTCACCCGGCGGCTTGTTGCCATCACGCACAAGTTGCAGGTACAACTGCGGCGCTATCGGTGTGGCACCCACGTTGATCACCTCATGCTTGACCGCCACAGCGTAACTGCCACGTGTCAATGTGTAGGTTTTCACCAACTTGGCACCACCTACGTCCGCCGACTCAAAGCGCAGTTCAAGGGTTTGACTACCGTCTGTCAATGTCCGCTCACCTGGTGCCAGGGTCATCACCGACTTGTGGTTGGGCAGGGGGGCACCACCAGCAATGGCAATCAGACCTGTTTGCGCGAGGTAAACCCGCTCCTTGCTGTCATCAAGCAGGACAAACTGACGGTTTTTGTCAGCCATATCAGCATGTTTCAAAAACTCGGCACGCACCAGTGAGCCACCTTCTGTGTCAAACGTCAGCTTGAACACATCGGTTTGGGCCACCACTTGTTCACGCTTCACCAGTGGGGCCGTGATTTGTGGCACAGAAACAGCTGCAGCGCCTGCAATTTGTGCCGAACTGGCTGCCGTATTTGTAGCAACTGGCACCCCACTGGTGGCACTCGCAGTCAGGGCAGGTCCCGCGGCTTGGGTTGCGGTTGTTGCTGGCCCAGGGAAAAACGTCGCCTTGCGACCGTTGAACACTTGCCATTGGTCCCACAGCATGACTATGGAAAGGCCAAAGATCACCCACAAAATGGTGCGACGAATATCGTTCATGAGGAGTTCTTTTGAGTGGAAGTTGAAACCAACCGGGAAAACAAGCCCGGCTTTTGCGCATGCTGCACGTCAGGCACAAGGTCAATGCCGCCAACGCACCAGGGATGACAACGCCCTAAACGGGTCAGCGTCAGGTAGCTGCCTTTGGCCGCGCCGAAACGTGACAACGCCTCTAGCGAATAAGCCGAACAGGTGGGCTCAAAGCGACAAGACGAACCCAACCACGGGCTCAGCAACAGGCGATAGGCCTTGACCAACCCGATCAACAGGCGCGCAATCATGCGCTAACCTGCGCTGGCCGGGCAACGGCCCGATTGAACAACTGTTGCAGTTCTTCGCGCACCACCGATTTCAGGGCATCAGAGGTGGCGCTGACAAACTGCACCTTGTCAAAACCGCTGCGCAGGCGCACCACATGGGCCGCATGTTGGAGCGCAGGCTCATACTCTTGGCTCACCGCATGGATCT
>JBIJDQ010000262.1:0-4117 GCA_044344025.1 Rhodoferax sp. | reverse complement strand
CAGCAAAAATCGGACTTCCAGAACATGGCGCTGGTGCAGTGATTCCAAATGGACTACAAGGCTTGCTCCGAGTCTGAAACGCAGGCGCTACTTCAGGCGTTTTCTCAGCATTCATTGGTTTCCATGTCTGACCTCGGTGGCAGCATTACCTTTGCCAATGAGGCGTTCTGTCAGGTCAGTGGTTACGCGCAAGAAGAGCTCATCGGAAGTGACCACCGCATATTGAATTCGGGTGCCCATCCGCGGGGTTTTTGGAGGGGCGTTTGGGAAACCATTGCTGCTGGTGGTGTTTGGCGTGGGGTTGTGTGTAACCGTGCCAAGTCGGGCGACTTGTATTGGGTGAAAACGCAAATTTCACCGGTGTACGGCAGCAGTGGCGGCATTGAAAAATACCTCTCGGTGCGAACGGATATCAGTAACCATATTCGGCTGCAGAGTGAGATGGCCATGGAACAGGCTTTGAAGGCTGCCGCAGAAAGTGCCCGCCAGCGGGACGAGTATCTGCGGGCCACGCTGGACAGCCTGCCATTCCATTTCTGGCTAAAAGACTTGAATGGCAAATATCTCGCTGTAAACCAGGCTTTTGCCGGAGCCTTTGGTCTGGGTGACGCAGAAGATGTGGTGGGGCGCGATGACTTTGAACTCTGGCCGTCGGCGGCTATGAAGTTTCGTGAAATTGACCAGCGTGTGGTTCAGCACCGGCGCGAAGAAATGCGCACGGAACTGCAAGAAACTGATAGCGGTAAGCGCTGGTTTGAGGTGTTCATCAAGCCACTGCGCCTGGCAGACGGCTCAACTCTGGGTACGGTGGGTTTCAAGCGCGAAGTGACCGACCGCTGGTTGTTAAAAAACCAGCTGCGTGAACGCACAGACCTGCTTCAGAGCATTCTTGATCTGAGCCCCGACGGGTTTGTTTCGTTTGACGCTGATAACCTGGCGAATTATGTGAGCCCGGTATTCAGCCGGTTGACAGGGATTGAGTCACATTGCCTGGTTGGTCTTGGAGAGCAGGAGTGCTCCGATGTACTGCGCCGAGTTTGCTGCGACGGTGGTTGTTTTGGTGGCATTGCCGAATTGCGTGCACTGGCTGAGGTGTCGGGTGGAGAGGTGCGCAAACGCCTGGAGATTGTGAATGGTGGACGGCGTGTGATTGAAATCGCCTTGCGCATCAACGGCGAAGGCCGTGTGTCCCAGATCCTGTGTTTTCGCGATGTGACCCTGGAGAGCCAGGTTGAGGACATGAAGAGCGAATTTCTAAGCACTGCTGCGCACGAGCTGCGCACTCCCATGACCAGCATCTTGGGGTTCACCGAGGTGCTGATGACGCAATCGCTTACTGAAGAACACCGCAGCGAGTTGCAGGGGATTATTTACCGGCAATCGGAGTTGATGGCCTCGATCTTGAACGAGTTGCTGGACCTTGCACGCATTGAGGCACGCCGGGGCAAAGACTTTGTGTTTCAGCCTACCCAGGTTCAGGCATTACTGGCGCAGGTGTTGCAGTCCTTCAAGGTTCCAACTGGCAGGGCAGAGCCTGCCCTGGAGATGCCGAACCAACCCATACACGTCATGGCGGACGCACAGAAGCTGGCACAGGTGCTGGTGAATGTGTTGTCCAATGCGTACAAATACTCTCCTGCTGGAGGTGAGGTTTCACTCAAGGTGCTGGAATCGGTTGATACCCTGACGAGTGCCAGAATGATCGGTGTTCAGACGACTGATCATGGCATTGGCATGACTGCCGAACAAGTGAAGCGGATTTTTGAGCGGTTTTACCGGGCGGATACCTCGGGCAAAGTACTCGGAACGGGGCTGGGCATGAGTATCGTGTACGAAATTGTTACGCTGCATGGCGGGCGTGTGGATGTGCACAGCGCGCCGGGAGGTGGTACAAGGGTTACCTTCTGGATACCGGCCGCACTTGTGGCCAGTCCGCATTAAAAGAGATCCAAGAATGAGAACGCAAGAGCGCCGCCTGATAGGCGGTTCGACAGAAGCCAATGAACTTCTGCGCACGGTTATTGATGAGAACCCCAACATCATCCTGATGAAGGATTGGGACGGCAAGTTTCTGATTGGCAACCGGGCCCTGGCAGACCTGTACGGCACCACGCCGGAAAACCTGGTGGGGAAAGACGACGGGGACTTCAACCCGAATGCCGAGCAGGTGGCCTTTTATCTGCAAAATGTGCGCGAAATCATGTCGCAGTCCGAGACCAAAGTGGTCATGGAGGAATCTACCAACGCGACGACTGGAGAGGTGTCGTACTACCAGTCGATCAAAAAACCGCTGGTCACCACGAGTGGAGAAAAACAGATATTGGTGATTGCCAACGACGTTTCTGAGTTGAAGCGGGTTCAGCAACAGCTCGAAGAAAGTGAACGACGCTTGCGTTATGCGCTGGATGCGACGCAGGAGGGCATTTGGGACTGGAATATCCCCACCGGGCTGGTAACGCACAACAGCCGCTGGTGCCAGATTGTGGGGCTCGATGACAACCATTTGCAGCATCCGCTGGAACGGTTTGCAGAATTGCTGCATACCGACGACCGAGATGCTGTGATGCAGCGCTTGCAGCTGTGCCTTGACGGCAAGGCGCGGTATCAAAGCGAGCACCGGATGGTGTTGGAAGATGGCAACGTGGTGTGGGTGCTGGACCGTGGAGATGTCGTCGAGCGTGCCGCCGACGGTACGCCATTGCGCATGGTTGGCAGCTTTATGAACATCAATGAGCGCAAGGCCTCCGAGTTGGCCCTGAGCTTACGTACTGAGTTGCTCAATGCCATATTTGATCTGAGTCCGGACGGATTTGTGTCCTTTGACGAGGCGCACCAGGTTTCTTATGTGAGCCCGGCTTTCAGTACCATGTCCGGCTTGCAGCAAGCAGACCTGCAGGGCTTGGGCGCACAGGCCTTTTCTGATTTGCTGGGGCAATGCTGTGTTGCAAGTGCACGATTCAAGGGCGTTGCCCGTCTCAGAGAAAACGCGCTACAGGGAGTCAGTGACGAGCGCGAGATGATTGAAATCAATGCGCCGACAAAGCGTATTCTGGAAGTGGGCTTGCGCCTGAGCAAGGCCAGCACAGTGGCCCAAATTTTATATTTCCGCGACATAACCCATGAAACGGAAGTGGACCAGATGAAGAGTGAATTTCTCTCCACGGCTGCACACGAATTGCGAACGCCCATGGCCAGTATTTACGGGTTTGCCGAAGTGCTGTTGACGCAAAAGTTGAACAAACAGAGTCGTCAGGAGTTTCTGGAGATTATTTTCCGCCAGTCAGAATTGATGTCATCCATACTCAATGAGTTGCTGGACCTCGCGCGCATTGAGGCACGTCGGGGCAAAGACTTTGTCAAGCGACCCCATGACGTGCAGGAGTTGGTTTCGACCGTGGTGAAAGACTTTCGCCTGCCCAAGGGCCGCACCGCTCCGGTGCTCCGCGCGCCGGCAGCAGCGTGCTACATGCTGGTGGATTACAAAAAGGCCCGTCAGGCTATTTTGAACGTGTTGTCCAATGCCTATAAATACTCTGCTGAGGGCACGCCCGTGGAGATTGCGATCGAGGCGCTTGCTGGCTCATCCATGGTGGGTATCCGCACGACGGATCAGGGCATTGGCATGAGCAGCGAGCAACTGCGCCGTGTGACGGAACGTTTCTACCGGGCCGATACTTCAGGCGCGGTTTCCGGTACGGGGCTGGGTATGAGTATTGTCAAAGAGATTGTGGAGTTGCATCATGGCAGCCTGGAGGTATGCAGCGAACCTGGAAAAGGGACGGTCGTAACCCTGTTGTTTCCGATGGCAGATCAAGAAGGAGTGCATGGATGAGAAGCAGACACCACTATCTTCCGATTGTTGAGGTAGAGGCCGGCATGGTGCTGGGCTCGGACGCCAATGCGGTGAGCGGAGGCGCAGAGAGCTTCAGCTTGCCGGCCGGGCACACCCTGACCGAGGACAACCTGCACCAGATGGTTGCACACCAGGTTGAGTTCGTTTTTGTGGTGAAGCCTGATACCCGTACCGATGAGCAGGTCGCAGTAGATGCGGCGCAGGCAGCCCGCCGGATGATCAGGATATTTGAAGGAGCAGACTTCTCTGACCCCAACACAGCAG
>JBIJDQ010000527.1:0-2812 GCA_044344025.1 Rhodoferax sp. | reverse complement strand
CGCTCCATGAATCGATATGAGTTCATGTAACCTTCGGCGTCATCATGCTCTGGACCAACCCATGGAAACTGTGCCATGTAGCCGTTGCACTGCGCGATCCACTCAGGCTTGCGGTCAATTACACGCGCTTGTAGCCGCTCAATCAAAGCATTCAGAAAAATAGCCGCATCACAGACAATAGCTTCTTGAACGCGGGGCTGGTGCTTGCTTGCTTCCTGAATATCAATATCGACAACATCGATCCGGCTCCCCCTCGCTAATTCAGAGATGTCATAGCCTATTTGTGGAATGGCCAGACGTGTGCCAATGGTCAACAAATAATCGCAGTTCTGCAAAATGAAATTTGCTGCGCGCTGACCATAAACACCTGCTCGCCCAAAGACCAGCGGATGATTTGAATCAATCATATCAATGCCAGCCCATGACACCAGTGCGGGCACGCCCAGTAAATTGAGCAGTGGTTCGATCTTTTTCTCTGCACCTGCCAAACGGATACCGTGACCAAGCCAGAGCAGCGGTCGCTGAGCAGCAAGTAGCGCATCAATTACGCTATCTACTTGCGCTGTTGTTTGTGGCGATAAATAATCCTCCGGCACAGGTGCAACGAACTGAGCGGATGCAGCTGGATCAATCCGGCTTGCCTGAATATCCATCGGAATTTCAATCCAGCAGGGTCCGGGACGCTTATCTAGTGCGATATGCGCTGCTTTCTGAAGTTCATATACAGCCTGTTCAGGTGAACCAACCCGATTGGCGTACTTGCTTACTTTGCGCACCATGTCGACCGAATCGTAGCCTTGCACGCCCCACATCCGATGCGTGTTCTCAACCTTGGTGAACTTTGAATTCTCATTGCCCGCAATGATGATGCACGGGATCGAGTCTGCCCAAGCCGAGACCACACCAGTTACGCCATTGGTTGAACCCGCACCCGTTGTTAACAAAGACGCAGATAAACGCCCACTTGTCCGGAAATACGTTTGCATTGCCATACACGCAGCCTGCTCATGATGTACGCATATAATTTCCGTGTAACCACGACGGGTGATCGCTTCATAGAGGTAAACATTACCCGCACCGATGATACCGAATACGTGCTTGATTTCAAGTTGTTCGAGCGCTTCAGCGACCAAATCGCTAACATTAACTTTTTCCATATTCTGAGTTGAGTCCATTTAAAAATTAACGCCGAGATAGCTCTCGATTTTGCTAACTGCAAACTCCAGCATTTCCCTCGTCAGCGCCGGCTGCACGCCAATCCAGAAGGTGTTGTTCATCACATTATCCGTATTGCTCAGATCACCACTAATACGATAATTGGCCCCGATCATGTACGGCTGGCGCGTCAGGTTACCGGCAAACAACAGGCGGGTCCCGACTTTGTTCTCATCCAGATAGGTCAACAATTCAAGGCGCGATACCGGACAGTTTTCATTCAAGGTAATCGGGAAGCCAAACCAGGAGGGATCTGAGTGCTCAGTAGCTTCAGGCAGATTCAGAAATTCCTCACAGTCCTTTAACCGCGCCTTGAGGAATGCAAAGTTGTCTTTACGTGCCTGAATAAACTCCGCCGCTTTTTCCAGCTGAGCCAAACCACAGGCGGCCTGCATGTCAGTAATTTTGAGGTTGTAGCCCAAGTGACTGTAGGTGTACTTGTGGTCGTAGCCATACGGTAGATCCCCAAGCTTTTGGCAAAAGCGTTTGTTGCAGGTATTGTCTTTGCCCGGTTGGCAATAACAATCCCGGCCCCAGTCACGGAAGCTTTCGGCGATCATTTTCAGTTCGTCGTTATTGGTAAAGACCGCGCCGCCTTCGCCCATGGTAATGTGGTGGGCCGGATAAAAACTCAGCGTGGCAATGTCGCCAAAGGTACCGACCATCTGGCCCCGGTAGGTAGTGCCCAATGCGTCGCAGCAGTCCTCAATCAGCCACAAGTTGTGCTTTTTGCATAGTGCCATCACTACGTCCAAGTTAAAGGGGTTGCCCAGTGAGTGAGCCAGCATGATGGCTTTGGTTTTGGGGCCAATGGCGGCGTCGATCTTGGCCGCATCAATGTTGTGGGTAAGACGGTCTACATCGACAAACACCGGCACCGCGCCAAACTGCAGGATCGGGTTGACGGTGGTGGGAAAGCCAGCCGCCACACCAATGACTTCATCGCCTTTTTGAATCGCGCGCTCGCCCAGCTTGGGGGAGGTCAGGGTGTTGAATGCCACCAGGTTGGCCGACGAGCCCGAGTTGACGGTGATCAGGTGTTTGACGCCAATGAAGATGGCGAGTTTCTTCTCGAACTCGGCGTTGAAGCGCCCGGTGGTGAGCCAGCCATCCAGCGAGGCATCCACCATGTTTTTGAGCTCTTCGGCACCGATGACCTTGCCGGAGGGGGGGACGACGGTTTCACCGGGTACAAAGGTACTGGGGGCAAAAGCGCTTGCCGAAAAATGCATGACCTCGTCCTGAATGACGTAGCGTAAAACTGTTTGCAATGCTTTCGGCGTGAGTTGGGCAAGTTTTTTTATCGCCAAGCTGCCATTGAGCAGCATGGATTTTTCTGGTCGGACAAAACTTTTGAATGCAAGTGGTGCACCATCAAAATCCGCCTCACCCAAAGGTAAACGCTGCGCCGGTGGGGCAGGCGGGGTAGTTGTGATGAAAACAAACCGCGCATCACCGGTGCTATCCAGGCTTGTTATTGCAAGCGCTGGCCGATATTTTTGGTCAGAAAGGTCGGTGTACGGAAAAGGAAGTTTGTAGATACCGCCTTGTTGAATCGTATTAAGCATTGTTCCAACAATCTTCGGCGGGGTTCAGT
>JBIJDQ010000260.1:0-4138 GCA_044344025.1 Rhodoferax sp. | reverse complement strand
GTAGGTGCTGTCTGGCTGGGGCGTGACGTCATCGGTGAGCAGCTGGACGCTGTGGTCTTGCATGAACCAGCCCGGCACCAGGGCGCTGAGTGCGCGCTCGACCGACACGGCCGCCAGAAAATTGCCTGCAAACTGGCCCCGGTCAAAAAACGGCACGGCCAGCCAGATCACGTCGCTGGTTTTGGCATCAGGGCGCAGCATCAGCCCGGCGTAGGCGGCACGGCGCAGGCCCTGGCTGGTGGTTTGCATCAGACTCAGCGCCTGCGCGTTGTCAGGGTGGGCCTGCCAGTCCAGCTGCCAGCGCTTGGGGCCCACCTGCTGGTCACTCAACTGCCCCGCAGCGATCCAGCCGCTTGACAGCACCACACCCGCTTCGCGCCATAACAAACCGGCTTTTAGGTCACCTTGCACCAATGACGGCGTTGTAGCCGAGCTGGTCAGCATGGCTTGGCGCGCCAAGACCAGCAAATCGTCTTCAAGGCGACGAAAGTGAAATTGCACACTTTGCTCCAGCCACTGCGCGTCTGCGGCGCGACGGCGGGCGGCTTCTTCGGTCTCAAAATTGTTCAGGTACAGCAGCAGGGTCACCACCGAGCCCAGCAGCAAGGCCAGCAGGCCCAGCAGCCACCACAAGGCGCGCCGGTTACGCCCACTGTGCCGCGCCGCTGGCTGTTGCAGCAGGGCAAAGTCAAGCATGTGGTCGGTGGTGGTAACAGTGGTTTGGGGCATGGACAGGCGGATAAGTCATCGCATGATAGCCAGTTGGTGTAACCTCATGGCGTGTTGCTAAACCCTTGTTCTGGAGCCTCTTCATGCCACTGATGCCACGGCGCACCCTGCTGTCAACGCTGGCTGGTTGGGCCGCATTTCCATCGCAGGTTTTGGGTGCGGCCAAGCCTGAAATCACCCTGCGGTTTTCGCATGTGGTGGCCGAAGAAACCCCCAAGGGACTGGCGGCCAACCGTTTCAAGGCCCTGGTTGAGCAACGCACCGGCGGGCGCATTGGCGTGCAGGTGTTTCCCAATGGGCAGCTTTACGGTGACCACGACGAGATGCAGGCGCTGCAACTTGGCGCGGTGGACCTGGTGGCGCCGTCGCTGTCGAAGTTTGGCCGCATTGGGCTGCCGGAGTTTGAGCTGTTTGACCTGCCGTTTTTGTTTGACGACCTGACTGCTGTGCGGCGCGTCACGCTGGGGCCGCTGGGTCAGAAACTGCTAAACGGTTTGCAGCGCCAGGGCTTGGTGGGCTTGGGCTTTTTTGACAACGGCTTCAAACAAATGAGCGCCAACCGCCCGCTGCTGGAGCCCGGCGACTTTAAAAATCTCCGCATGCGCGTTCAGGCCTCACGGGTGATTGCGGCGCAAATGCGGGTGTTGGGCGCCCACCCGGTTACCCTGGCATTCAGTGAAACCCGCCGTGCGCTGGAGGCCGGTGTGGTTGATGGCACCGAAAACCCGGTGTCGAACTTCTGGACCCAGGCCATGCACGAGGTGCAAAGTGATTTGAGCCTGACCGAACACGGTTACCTGGGTTACGCCGCTGTGACCAACCAACGCTTTTGGCAACACCTTAAAGTCACCGACCGTGAACTGGTCAACCTGGCCTTGCAAGAAGCGCTGGCCTTTGGCAACCAGATCGCCGACGACCAAAATGACCAGGCGCTGGGGGCCTTGCGTCAGGCGGGTACGACCCGCATTCATACCCTCAGCGCAGACCAGCGCACACGCCTGCGCCAAGCGGTGCGGCCGGTCCAACAGCAGTTGGCAAACCGCATTGGGGCAAGCTGGGTGACTGCGTTGCAGCAAGCCTTGCACCAGTAACCGGGTAAACCCTAGCTGTTGAAGGCCACAGTTGCCCTACGCTAGCGGCGCAGTTAACCTTCGGTCGCTTCACATATTTCCTACAACTCCTGGAGACATTCATGAAATTAAAACTTATCCTCGCCGCCGCTTTGCTGGCCATTGGCGCCAGCGTCAGCGCCCAGACCGTCATCAAGTTCAGCCACGTGGTGGCAGCAGACACGCCGAAGGGCAAAGCCTCTGTGTTTTTCGCCCAGAAGGCCGCTGAGCTGACCAAAGGCAAGGTCAAGGTCGAGGTCTACGCCAACAGCGCCTTGTACAAAGACAAGGAAGAAATGGAAGCCCTGCAAATTGGCTCGGTCCAAATGCTGGCCCCGTCACTTGCCAAGTTTGGCCCGCTGGGCGTGAAAGAGTTTGAGGCGTTTGACCTGCCGTTTATTTTTGACGACACAGCTGACCTGCACAAAATCACCCAAGGCCCGGTGGGCGCAGCCTTGCTTGCCAAGCTGGAACCCAAGGGCATCAAGGGCCTGGCGTATTGGGACAACGGCTTCAAGTCGTTCTCGGCCAACACCCCGCTGAAGGCCGTGGCTGACTACAAGGGCAAAAAATTCCGCATTCAGTCTTCCAAGGTGCTTGAAGAAGAGATTCGCTCCATTGGTGGTATTGCCCAAGTGATGGCATTCTCTGAGGTCTACCAAGCGCTGCAAACTGGCGTGGTGGATGGCACCGAGAACCCGATCAGCAACTTCTACACCCAAAAAATGCATGAAGTACAAAAGCACCTCACCCTCACCAACCATGGTTATTTGGGTTACGCGGTTATCGTCAACAAGAAGTTCTGGGATGGACTGCCGGCCGACGTGCGCGGTCAGCTTGAGCAAGCCATGAAAGAGTCCACGGTGTATGCCAACAAGATTGCCCAGGAAGAAAACGACATGTCCCTGGCCGGGGTGAAGAAGAGCGGCAAAACCACCGTGTACGAGCCGACCAAAGACGAACGCCTGGCTCTGAAAAAAGCCATGGCCCCCGTGCACACCAAGATGGCAGAGCGTGTGGGCAAGGAAACCTTGCAACAAATCTACCAAGCCACTGGTTTTGACCCAGCTACGCTCTGAGCGGGTTTGATGCCCCACCTCAATAAAGACACTCAGCTGGAGTCCTTTCATGAAAATTCTTGATCACCTGGAAGAGTGGCTGGTCACCTTCCTGATGGGCGGCGCCACGCTGATCATCTTTGTTGCGGTGATTCACCGCTATGCCGCAGGCTTGGCTATTCCTGGCGTGCAGGACTGGCTCTTGTCGATCAGCATGAGCTGGGCGCAAGAGCTGACCATCATCATGTTTGTCTGGATGTGCAAGTTTGGGGCGGCCTATGGTGTGCGCACCGGCATTCACGTCGGGGTGGATGTGCTGATCAACCGCCTGGACGACAAGATGCGGGCCAAATTTGTTATCTTTGGCCTCTGTGCCGGCATTGTGTTTACCGGCATTGTGGCGGTGATTGCCTCTGGGTTCGTCTGGGAAAACGGTGCCCACTACTACTGGTTCAACATGCTTGGCCTGTCGGTAGACGGCATTCCCGAAGGCCCCACCACCCCTGACCTGGAGTGGCCCACCTGGATGGTTTACAGCGCGGTGCCTCTGGGCACCAGCCTGATGTGTTTCAGGTTCATTCAAGTGCTGGTGAGCTTTGTCAAAACTGGCGAACTTCCCCACCATGACCACGGCCATGTGGATGGCCTGGAAGAAGAGGCTGCCAAATGAACGCCGCCATTATTTTTATCCTGCTGATGGTGCTGATGCTCACCGGCATGCCGATCTCGATTTCGCTCGGCCTGACGGTGTTGACCTTCTTGTTCGGGTTTACCAATGTGCCGCTGGAGTCGGTGGCGCTCAAGCTGTTTACCGGCATTGAGAAGTTCGAGATCATGGCGATCCCGTTCTTTATTCTGGCGGGTAACTTTTTGACCCACGGCGGTGTGGCCCGGCGCATGATCAACTTTGCTTCCAGCATGGTTGGCCATTGGTATGGTGGTCTGGGTTTATCGGGCGTGCTGGGTTGTGCGCTGTTTGCCGCCGTGTCAGGGTCGAGTCCGGCCACGGTGGTGGCGATTGGCTCCATCTTGCTGCCCGCCATGACCAAAGCCGGATTCCCGAAGAGTTTTGGCGCAGGCGTCATTACCACCTCGGGCGCGTTGGGTATCTTGATACCGCCCTCGATCGTGATGGTGATGTATTCAGTGGCCACCAACACCTCGGTGGGTGCCCTGTTCATGGCTGGTGTCATTCCTGGTCTGGCTCTGGCTGGCGTGCTGGGTGGTGTTACCTGGTACCGT